>NZ_JBWDLJ010000002.1:0-300000 GCF_056238645.1 Formosa sp. F44 | reverse complement strand
ACTACAAAAATGTTCATAAAGAAACAATAACAAACACTACAAATATTCAATGTGCTTTTAAACTTTCTGCAAAACAATCAGGAAATTACAAAATGGTGATTAGTGCAAACGGAAGAAAATACGTAGAATACTTTAGCATCTAAAAAGATTAAAATTTTAAATAATTTTGGAGTGGACTTTATAAGTCCACTCTTTTTTTTGTCCTAATTTTAAATATATCGTTACTTCAAAGAAGTAGTATGTGTTAGCTATTTTTATTCTTCAAAAAGATTAAGACTAACGAGGCATTATGATTTTCGAACAAAATAATTATTAGCTTAATAACAGAAGACTCATAAATTTCTATGTTATTTTAACATCTTATGCGTCTACTTTTATCTTTAATAAAATTTAAACGCTTCTACAGATCACAGAATCTAAGAATAAGTAAAGAGCCTCCATTAAGAGGCATATCAACTTCCCACAAAACGCAATTAGAAGTTAAGTTAGCAAACATTAGAACAACAGGAGGCACCGCAATATATCTTTAATTAACTAAAACATATAGTATATTAACCTTACAATTAAATAACTCAAATTTAACGGTTAAAATCGCACACAAAGTAGCCAATATAGATGTTTTCTACACTCCGATAACTACCTATATTTGAACATGTTAATCGATAATAAATTTGAATTATGAAAAAAGTAATCACACACAGTATTTGCATGTTAGTTATGATTACTAGCATCGCAACAAGTTTCGCCGGTACTATTTCCCCTCTGGAAATAAACAGCATGGAAATCACGTTAACACTTAATAATGTAAAAGCAGGACAGCTCTTATCTATTAAAGATATTAATGGGATAACGCTTTACAGAAAGATGATTGAAGAAGAAGGTCTTTTTAGTAGCAGATATGATTTAAGTGCCATACCCGATGGAAATTATTTTTTTGAACACGAAAAAGACTACCAAATCAAGATCATACCTTTTAAAGTAGCTAATAACAAAGTGAATTTTGACAAAAGTGGGGAGAAAATTATTTTTAAACCCGTAGTCAGTGTTAAAGACAATAAAGTATATGTTTCTAAATTAGATTTGGAGAAAGAAACTTTAGAAATAGAAATTTATCATGATGATAGAAACAAATCTGAATACAATTTAATGTACTCTGAAAACATTGAGAACAGCATTAAAACAGAACGTATTTACAGACTACCTATTTCTCATCTTGGAAAATACAAGGTCGTTATAAGTGCAAACGGCAGACAGTATATCGAATACTTTAGTATATAGTTGTAGAGGTAGTAAAATAACTAGAGTGGACTTAAATTAGTCCACTCTTTTTTTATGTTTAATTTCCGGTGAACTCTGCTTTTCGCTTTTCTAAGAATGCCGTAGTACCTTCAGTAAAATCTTCGGTTCCAAAACATTTACCGAAACCTTTAATTTCTTTTTTATATCCGTTTACACCAGATTTAAAGCCAGCATTTACAGATTTTATAGCTTCACCTATAGCCTTTGGTGAATTCTTCTTAATTCTATTCGCGATACCTCCGCAAAAAGTTAACAATTCGCTTTGCGGTACAACGTGATTTACCAATCCATAATTTAAAGCTTGCTCTGCGGTAATCATACCTGCTGTCATGATCATTTCCATAGCTCTACCCTTCCCTACAAGTTGTGGTAAACGTTGCGTACCTCCGTAACCTGGAATAACACCTAACGACACCTCTGGCAATCCCATTTTAGCATTTTCACTAGCGACTCTAAAATGACAAGCCATTGCTAACTCCAAACCTCCTCCTAATGCGAATCCATTTACCGCAGCGATAACTGGAGTAGATAAATTTTCTACAAAATCGAACAACAATTCATGTCCTTTTGCGGCTAATTTAGCTCCTTTGCTTTCGTCAAAATTAGAAAACTCACTAATATCCGCACCTGCAACAAAAGCCTTTTCACCACTTCCCGTAACAATAATAACACGCGTTTCTTTGTCCTTATCGGCTGCTTTAAAAGCACGATGTAATTCGTTTATGGTATCGCGATTTAACGCATTAAGTTTTGTTGGCCTATTAATGGTGATTGTAGTAATACCATCCTGAAATTCTGATAAAATATTAAAAATCATAATCTAAGTTTTAGGAAAGGTAACAATAAATGTGGTCCCTTTATTAAGTTGCGTCATAAAAGTAATGTTACCATTATAAGATTCAACTATATTTTTTACCATTGCCAAACCTAAACCTGTACCACTAGTTTTGGTCGTAAATTTAGGCTCGAATACCTTGGTTTCATTGCCTTCTGCGATACCAACTCCGTTATCTGAAACCGTGATTTTTATTTCGCCACCATGTAAAGACACATGAACCACAATTTTAGGAACACGATCTTCTGGAATTGCCTGGATTGCATTTTTAACCAAATTCGTGACCACCCTAATCAATTGGGTCTTATCGAAAGTGGTAATAATCTCTTCCCTTTCCGCCAAGAACACGATATAATCTTTATTAAAAATATCTAAAGACAAACGCACCGTATTTACCACATTAACCGTTTCGTTTTGCTGGGCAGGCATATTTGCAAAATTAGAAAATGCGGAAGCTATAGAACTCATGGTATCTATTTGCTGAATTAAAGTCTCGGAATACTCTTCTACTTTATGCTTAATATTAGGATCGTCTGGACTAAACTTTCTCTGAAAATTTTGAACCGTTAATCGCATCGGAGTTAACGGATTTTTAATTTCGTGAGCCACTTGCTTCGCCATTTCTCGCCAAGCCTCTTCACGCTCACTTTTAGCCAACCGTTGTGCACTTTCTTCCAACTGATCGATCATACTATTATACGATTGTACCAAGGTTGAAATCTCTTCGCTAGCATCTTCAACTTCAATACGCGCATTGCGTTTCTCTAAAGTTGTTGTATTAATTTTATCACTTATTGTTTTAATAGATTTCGTGATATAATTAGCTAAAAAGAATGCAATTGCCGAAGCCAAAACAAGCATAAACAGATACGCATAACTAATACGCTCTAAAAACTCGTCTAATTCTCTAGCTAAAAAATCGTCGTCTTCCAGGTAGGGCAAATTTATAATCGCTAAAGGCTTAAATTTCTGGTCGGTAAGATAAGTATACGACGACTGATAAACTTTATGATTTTCATTTTTAGTCTCTACAAAAGTATGTTCTGCAGTATTGGATAATGTATTAAGAATATCGGCGCTAATACATTCCTGCAAAGAATCTTGTGAAAATCCAGCTCTAGAAGATGTTAATATGGAACCGTCTAAATCGTATAGATTAATTTGTAAATTATGAATATTGGCTATTTCATAAATTTTCTTCTTAAAGATATAAGGGATTTTCTCCGTTTTAACCTCGTAAGATGTCTGTTTAATAACAAAACTAAGGTGAGATTTAATGTTTTTCTGCTTACGTTCTAAGCGCTGCTGATGGTAATCGATAGCCTCTTCTCCATACTGATAAATAGCAACGCCAACTATTAAAATAGAAGCCAATACCACCACAAAAAGCATGGCGACAAAAATACGTAGTCGTAAAGAGATTTTTTTTAATTTCATGAGTAATTATCGTGCCCTAAAGGTAACAATAATCAAGCCATTGTTTATGCATTGGGGTTTTTGGCTCGTATACGTTTATAAACCTTAAATCCAAGCATGATTAACACGCCGAGTACAAATATTCCAACGATACCAAAAATCCAATCAAAACTACTTTTTAATATAACTAGAAATACTACCGCAAAAAGGATAAAAGTGGCCCCTTCGTTCCAAAGTCTCATATAACTAGAGGTTTTACGGACATCGTCGACTTGTAATTGCTTAAAATATTGATGGGTTTTTAAATGATAAATAATCAGTAAAACAACAAATCCTAATTTTACATGCATCCAGGGCTCTTGTAACCAAGCGGGCATGAGAATAAGTAACCAAATAGCGAAAACGGACGCTAAAATTGCTGAAGGCCATGTAATAATAAACCACAAGCGCTTAGTCATTAATTTTAATTGTTCGCCTAAAATTTCTTTATCAGGAGAAGGTTTATGAAAAGACTCTATTTGATATACAAATAACCTAGGAATATAAAAAAGCCCTGCAAACCAAGTGATGACAAAAATAAGATGAAGCGATTTTATATAATTGTAGTATTCCATAATTACGGATTAAGCGGTTGTACTCTTATTAATTAGATCTGTTTTTATTTCTCGGTTTAAAAAATACCCGGTTACTACAGTAGCCAAGACATCGGAAATCGGAAACGACATCCATACGCCCAACTCGCCATAAAATTCAGGTAGAATTAAAATTAAAGGAATAAAGAAAAACCCCTGACGAGTAAGCGTTAACAATAATGCAGGCCTGGCCTTCCCAATAGCCTGGAAATATGCTGCTCCAATTAACTGCAAAGCAATAATAGGCGTCGCCGCGAAAACCCAACGCATAGCAGCTGGTGTTTCTTTTAAGACTTCGGCATCTTGGGTAAACATTTTAGTAATTGTTTCTGGAAACGTCATGAGTAAGATAAAAACAATAGTTGCTAAAACTGCCGCATATTTAATAGCGATATTGATAGATTCTCGCACTCTATCGTACTGCTTTGCCCCATAATTATATCCTGCAATAGGAAGAAAACCTTGCGTTACTCCAAATACAGGAAATAAAGCGAACATAAGCATACGACCTACAATCGCATAAGCTGTTACCGAGACCTCGCCTCCTAGACGAAATAATATATTATTCATAAATAAATAAGTGACACTAACGACGGCCTGACGCGCAAGTGTTACAAACCCTAATGAACCTATTTCTTTGATGGTTTCCCATTTTAATATTAAATAAGACCAATCTATTTTTAATGAAGAATTATCAGACAAAAAATACCAAAGCACAAAAAGAAAACCCACAAGATTAGATCCCGTAGTCGCCCAAGCCGCTCCAGCCATACCCATATCGAAAGTATGGATTAATAAATAATCGAAAACAAGATTCCCCACTGACGGAATCATCATGGAATACATGGCGAATTTCGGATTTCCTTCTGATCGCATAACGTTGTTACCCATCATCGAGAATCCTAGAAACGGCACCCCATACATTACAATATTATAATATGTTTTTGCCGGAGCAAAAATATCACCTTTTCCTCCGAAAGCTAAAATAATTTCATCGTTAAAAAATAAGCCTAGAGAAACAAAGGCGGTAATTAAAAGGAGAGTTAATGATATTTGATTACCAAAAGTAGCCAGCGCTTTTTCCTTATTCCCTGCTCCTAAAGCTCGTGAAATAATAGAAGACCCCCCAATACCAATAGACATTCCTAAGGCTGCAATAAAAAAGGAAACAGGCAATACTATATTTATCGCTGCAATCGCTATAGATCCAATCCAGTTTCCTACAAAAATGGTATCTACAAGAACATTTAGAGACATAACCAAAATCCCTATAGATGCGGGCACAGACTGCTTAATTAAAAGCTGACTAATGGGTTTTATTCCTAAATCGACAGAAACCTTTTCTTTCATTGTTATGCTTTGACTGAATTATCTGCCCAATTGTTGATCCATGTTCCTAACAATGCAGACCACTCAGCGTCGTCGTTTAAGCAAGGTACTGTAGTGAATTCTTTTCCACCAACTTCATGAAAAAGCTCCTGACCTTCCATAGCTATCTCCTCTAAAGTTTCTAAACAATCACTTACAAAAGCAGGCGTAATTATCGCCATGTTTTTGGTGCCTTCTAAACCTAATCTTTCAATAGTTCTATCGGTGTAAGGCTGTAACCATGGATCGAAACCTAATCGAGATTGAAACGAAGTCGAAAATGCACCTTCTTCCAATCCAAGTTGTTCTGCAACCAAGCGTGTTACTTCTAAACACTGGTGTTTGTAGCAAAATTCGTGAGCTTTTGAAGGCGTTACGCAACAAGAACCATCTATTTTACAATGCGATTTTGTGACATCACTTTTTTTAATGTGACGTTCTGGAACACCGTGATAGGAGAACAGTACATAATCGTAAGTTTTCCCTTCTAAATGGCGTTTTACAGATGCACTAAGCACCGATATATAATCTGGCTTATTATAAAATGCCGGTAAATGATCTATTTTTATGTTTGGAAAATATTTTTGACGTAATTCTTCAGCCAAAACTAAAATGGTTTCGGTAGTAGCCATTGCAAACTGCGGATATAAAGGAATTAAGAATACCTCATCTACACCTTGTTCTACCAATTCTTGAAGGCCTTTTTTAATAGTCATCGATCCATAACGCATCGCTAAGGCTACAGGATATTTAACTTCCTGTTGCACTTTCGCTGCTAATCGTTCCGAGATAACAATTAACGGAGACCCTTCGTCCCACCATATTTTTTTATAAGCGGCTGCCGAAGCTTTAGGTCTTGTTTTTAAGATAATACCTTTAACAAGAGCCAACCTAGCTAATTGAGGAATATCTATGACACGCTCGTCCATTAGAAATTCTCCTAAATATTTTTTTACATCTTCTGGACTAGGGCTATCCGGAGACCCTAGATTAACAAGTAAAACACCTTTCTTCATATTACAAAAGTACAATAGAAATTAAGATCATACTATATTCTAATCATAGTATTATCTTATTTACTATTCAATCAAATCGATAATGACTTCTGCAGTAAATTAAAAAATATTACTTATTTCTTCTGCTTAGTTTTAGGTGGCTGATTATGAGTAGGACTTGACGTCTTTACATTATATTCTTGAAAAATGCCACATGACACCCCTGGCCTTACTAACGATTTAGTATTTGAATCTTTAGACCATGCTTCAATTTCTGGAGATAAATATTTCATAACATCTGATTTTAAACATATTATAAAGATAAATAGAAACTTTTTAAGTAAACGTTAAGAGCACGTTATAATCGTAATAAGAAGACATTTAGAAATGTGCTCCATTTTAAATAAAAGATAATATAAGTAATCTAGATATTTTACGATCTATTAACGTAAAACTAGAACATAATATGTTTAAGAATTAAATAGACTGTAAGTATTTTTTAGGCGTTGTACCATACTTCTTTTTAAACGCTGCAATAAAATGACTTGAAGTGCTATACCCCACTTTTAACCCCACTTCATTAACATTTAAACCACCGGTTTCTAGCAACTTCCTAGCTTCTTCCATTTTGTAGTCGAATAAAAAACTAAAGACTGAATCGCCATAAATCTGCTTAAAACCTTCTTTTAATTTTTTTAATGTTAAACCAATTTCATCTGCTAGTTCTTGTAGACTTGGTGGCTCGGCCATTCTAGAAACGATAATATCTTTCGCTTTTCTAATTTTAATCACATTCGTTTCGTCTACTAAAAAAGGGCATTGTTCTACATTTGTATCTTCACTCCTATTAAAGTACAAGCTTAGCAACTCGTAAGCCTTACCTTTAAAATAAAGGTTTTTAATAGATTCATTTAAATTGTAATGCATCATTTGCGTAAGTACAATGGCCATAGACGGCGATATTTTTCCGTCTTTATAATATTTCTTGTCTTTATTATCGCTACTTAAAAAAGTAATATAATCTGCTTCCTGAGAAAACAACCCATGAAATTCCTTAATCGAAATTAAAACAGTAACCAACCAAGAGTTTGGGTTTACTTCTAAATGAATAGGTAAATCTTGTTGCGGATTATAAAGAAGTAATGAATTTTCTTCGCATATATTTAAAGTATAACTGCCCTTATTAAATTTAAAAGCAGATGCGCCTTTTAAACAAAAATGAAATTGAATGATACTACTATCTATAGCTTTCTCTACAACTTGAACCTCAAGCCCCTCATTTTGATAAGTTAACACAGAAAAACCTTGATCAATAATTGTTTCCTTTAAAGTTCCTACAGCGATATTTTTCTCTTCCATTTCTTTCAAAATTTATTCTGTTTTATTTAGATTGACTCTAAACTAATAGCTACAATAACGTTGTAACCCCTACAAAAGTATAACATTTATTAGTTTTGAATGGTATTTTGAACCAAAAAACCCGAAACGACACTAAAAGTTCTTTCAGCGTTACTTTTTTACAATTACGCTCTATACATTTGTCCTGAATTTCCAACGAATATAATAAATGAATCAAAATCACGGATCTAGAGGCACTTACTTTTATGCCATTGGATTAAGTTACAAAAAGGCAGACGCTGAGATTAGAGGACATTTTAGTCTTGATGATACAGCAAAATTAAATCTTCTAAACCAAGCTAAAGCGAATGGTATAGAAAGCTTAATTGTAACTTCTACTTGTAACAGAACCGAGATTTATGGTTTTGCAGAACATCCATACCAACTTATTAAATTATTATGCGATAATACAAAAGGGACGGTAGAAGAGTTTCAAGATGTAGCATACGTTTACAAAAGTAGCGAAGCAATCTCTCATATGTTTCGTGTAGGCTCTGGATTAGACAGTCAGATTCTTGGAGATTTCGAAATTATTAGTCAGTTAAAGAAAAGTGCTAGCTTATCTAAAAAGTTAGGTTTATTAAATACTTTCTTAGAGCGTTTAATTACTATGGTTACTCAAGCAAGTAAGCGTATTAAAAACGAAACTGAAATTTCTTCGGGAGCAACTTCTGTGTCTTTTGCATCTGTGCAGTACATTTTAAATAATGTTTCTGAAATTTCTAACAAAAACATTTTACTATTCGGAACTGGTAAAATTGGTAGAAATACTTGCGAAAATTTAGTTAAACATACTAAAAACGAGCAAATCACTTTAATTAACAGAACAAAAGACAAAGCAGAACGTATTGCAGGAAAATTTAATCTTTTGGTTAAAGATTATTCTAATTTACAAGAAGAAATAAATAATTCTGATGTGTTAGTGGTTGCAACGGGAGCACAAAATCCTACCGTAGACAAACACTTAATACAAACTAAAAAGCCGTTATTAATTTTAGATTTATCGATACCAAAGAATGTACATGAAAATGTAAGCGAATTGGAAGGTGTAACACTTATACACTTAGATCATTTATCGCAGATTACCGACGAAACTTTAGAAAAGAGAAAAACACACATTCCTGTTGCCGAAATTATTATTGAGGATGTTAAAAAAGAATTTAACAGCTGGTTAGAAACACGAAAATTTGCACCAACAATAAAAGCTTTAAAGAATAAATTATTAGATTTTAAGTTGGCTGAATTAGATGTGCAACGTAAAAAAATATCTGATTTTAACGAAGCACAAGCTGAATTGATAAGCAATAATATTATTCAGAAAATAACAAATCATTTCGCGCATCACTTAAAGGACGAGGACTTTTCAACAAACGAAAGTCTTGAACTTATAAAAAAAGTGTTTCAATTAGAAACATCATCAAATGCATAAAACTATTCGCATTGGCACAAGAGACAGTAAATTGGCTCTTTGGCAAGCAAACACTGTCCAAAAACGTCTTGAAGATCTTGGGTATAAAACAGAAATTGTTGCTGTAAAATCTACTGGCGATCTTATTTTAGATAAACCATTATACGAATTAGGAATTACAGGTATCTTTACTAAAACCTTAGATGTTGCCATGTTAAACGGCACGGTAGATATTGCTGTACATTCCATGAAAGATGTTCCCACCTTATTACCAAAAGGCATTATACAAACAGCTGTTTTAGAACGCGCCAATGTAAACGATATTTTAGTGCACAAAGGTTTAGATTTTTTAAATGCCGAAGGTACTATTGCAACGGGAAGTTTGAGACGAAAAGCGCAATGGCTTAACAGATACCCAAATCATAAAGTTGAAGATTTAAGAGGAAACGTGATTACCCGGCTTCAAAAATTAGAAGATAATTCATGGAATGCCGCTGTGTTTGCTAAAGCCGGTTTAGAGCGTATAAATGTACTTCCAGAACACTACACCGAACTAGACTGGATGGTTCCAGCTCCTGCTCAAGGTGCTATGGTTGTAGTTACTTTAGAAAAAGATAAAGACATTACAGAGGCTGTTTCTAAATTAAATGACACACCTACAGATATTTGTACACACGTAGAACGTGAATTTTTACGTATATTAGAAGCTGGCTGTACGGCACCAATTGGTGGTATTGCAACGATTACTAATGATACTATTGCTTTTACAGGTATTTTACTCGCTTTAGATGGAAGTAAAAAACTAAGTGTAACCAAAACCGAGATGCTTTCCAATTATAAAGGATTCGGAAAACGATGTGCTTTAGAAATCATTGAAAATGGAGGAAAAGAATTGATGGATTCAATTAAAAAGGAAATGAATTCGTAAAAAACTCAAAAAATAATGAAAATTAAAACGTTGCAAAATCTATATCGTTTTACAGATATTCTCATTTTATTTTTTTTAATTTTCGATTTCGGATTCAGTGTAAACGAAGAGTACAAACCATTTAGAATTCCTATTTACTCGACCATTACCTCGCTAATAATTACCTTTAATTTTATTAAACTTTTTCGGTATCCAAAAAGTGATCCCATTAGAAAAACCATAAGATTTAACATTGCAATATTAGTCACCACACTTATTGCTGCGTTTACAGTATACTATTTAAACAGTCATTTACCACCTGTAGAACAACTTATGAGACCCAAAATTATCTTTGAACTAGGGTTGTTCTTTTACCTCTTAATGCGACTAACATTTTTTATAAAATACATTTATAAAATCTATTTTAACCCCGCTATATTATTCGTTGGGAGTTTTTTTATTTTAGTCCTTATCGGTTCCTTATTACTCATGCTTCCTAACGTTACCGTTAATGGCATTTCATTTGTCGATGCTTTATTTACTTCTACAAGTGCGATTTGTGTTACAGGACTAGCTGTTCTCGATACAGGTAAAGACTTCACCCAATTAGGCCAAACTGTAATCATTATTTTAATTCAAATTGGAGGTTTAGGGATACTAACATTCACCTCGTTTTTCGCTTATTTCTTTAAGGAAAACTCTTCGTTTAGAGAAAGTATGTATATGAAAGATTATACCTCTACAGAAAATTTACAAGATGTATTTAAAATCGCCGCTCAAATTGTAGGTTTCACTTTAGGAATAGAACTGTTAGGAGCTGTATTTATCTATATGTCTATTGATACCATAAGCACGATAGAAAATAAAGTGTTTTTCTCTATTTTTCATTCAATCTCTGCTTTTTGTAATGCGGGATTCTCGACCTCATCGGCAAGTTTTTACGAGCCTACGTTGCGTTACGATTATTCGTTACAATGGGTTCTTATGTTACTTATAATTATTGGAGGTATAGGTTATAGCTTTATATTTAATTCGTTTTCGTATTTAAAACGAAGCTTTTTAAACCTATTCAGAACCAAAAACAAAGTATCTACAACCGTTCGAGTAATTACATTAAACTCTAAAATTACACTGGTAACCACTAGCATATTATTAGCCGTAGGATTTATATTTTTCTATTTTGCCGAAGCGAATTATAGTTTGCAAGACCACGATTCTACTTTTGGAAAAATTACCACAGCGATGTTCTCTTCGGTGACACCTAGAACTGCAGGTTTTAACACGGTAGATTACGCCCATGTTGCAACGCCATCGCTATTAGTCGTTATATTCTTAATGTGGATTGGAGCCTCTCCAGGATCTACCGGTGGAGGAATAAAAACCAGTACATTTGCAATTGCAACTTTAAATATATTCGCTACAGCAAGAGGAAAGAAACGTATAGAAATTAACACCAGGGAAATCTCTAGTAACACCGTAAACCGTGCTTTCTCTATTATTTCCATCTCGTTAATAACTATAGGAACAGCCATACTTTTACTCTTGTTTTTTGAGCCAGAAAAGGATTTATTAGCCATTGCCTTCGAGTGTTTTTCTGCTTATAGTACTTCAGGTTTAAGTATAAATCTAACACCTACTTTAAGCGAACCTAGCAAATATGTACTTATTGCGGTTATGTTTGTAGGACGAATAGGACTGTTAAACTTGCTCTTTGGAATGTTAGGGCAGGTAGAACAAAAATTTTATCAATATCCACAAGAAAATATTTTAATCAACTAAGATATAATTAAATGAAAATCATCATTTTTGGTCTCGGAAATTTTGGAATGTCTCTAGCTCTTAGCCTGACAGAAACAGGCAATGAGGTGGTTGGAATTGACAAAAACATGGACAAAGTTAATATTGTAAAAGATAAAATTGCCCACAGTATTTGTTTAGACTCTACCAACGAACTAGCTTATCAGGCGCTTCCTATTAAACAAACCGATATTGCTGTTGTTGCTATTGGAGAAAACGAAGGTGCTGCAATTATTACCACTGCTATCTTAAAAAAACTAACAACTGCAAAAGTTATTAGTCGTTCGCTATCGCCCATTCACGACACAGTGTTACAAGCTATGGGTATAACATCTATAGTGCATCCAGAACAAGAAGCCGCTCTTAAATTAACCAATAAAATTAATCTTAAAAATATAGTTGATAGTTTTAAAATCGATGAAAAATATTCAATTTCAGAAATAAAAACACCTATCGAGTTTGTCGGAAAGTCTATTTCAGATTTAGCAATTAGATCTAAACACAAGCTAAACATAGTCACTATTCTTAGAAAAAAAGAAAAAGTAAATATTATCGGAAACAAAACTGTAATTAAAGAAGTTATCGGAATACCAGGTGCTGATACCATAATTCAAGAAAATGATATTTTGGTCGTATTTGGTTTGGATGACGATATTTCTAAAATTTGCCACAAACATTAACAATGCCAATTAAATCAATATTATCAACCAAAACGCTTCATAAAGATTATAAGGCGTTACTTACTAAGGCTAACATTCCCGTTACAGAATATAACGCCATCACTATTGATTACGTCGATTTTGATTCTGAGATGATTGTGGAGAACGCAATTATTACAAGTCAGAATGCAGCTAAAGCCGTTATCGATAATAAAGTGGTTATAAGAAACTGCTTTTGCGTTGGCGAAAAAACAATGGCGTTTCTTGAAGAACACGGCCAGAACGTTTCTAAAATGAAGTTATATGCCGTAGATTTAGCAAATTATATTGTAAAATATCATAAAAACGACATGTTTACTTTTTTCTGCGGAAACCTAAGACAAGACGCGTTACCAGATGCTTTGCAAAAAAATAATATTGACCTAAAAGAAATTATCGTGTATAAAACAACACCTACGCCTCAAAAAATTGAAGGTGAGTTTGATGCGATTTTATTTTATAGTCCTAGTGGCGTTGCAAGTTACCTATCGGAAAACAGCATAACAAATCAAGTGGCTTTCTGCATAGGAACTACAACGGCTTCTGCATTACAAGAACATACTAAAAACATAGTAATACCTTCGAGTCCTACTATAGAAAACTTACTACAAAGTGTAGTTAAATACTCAAAAAAATCATGATTAAAAACGATTTATACTTAAGAGCTTTAAAAGGAGAAACTGTAGAACGTCCTCCCGTTTGGATGATGCGTCAAGCTGGACGTTACCTTCCAGAATTTATTGCTATCCGCGAAAAATACGATTTCTTTACGCGTTGTCGCACACCTGAATTGGCGAGTGAAATTACAGTTCAACCTATCCGTAGATATGGTATGGATGCTGCTATTTTATTCAGTGACATTTTAGTGATTCCGCAAGCGATGAATATCGAGGTAGAAATGAAACCTAATTTTGGTCCGTATTTACCAAATCCTGTTCGCGACCAAAGAGGTGTAGATAACGTAATTGTTCCCGATGTAAATATCGAGCTAGACTACGTTATGCAAGCCATTAAAGCGACTAAAGAATTATTAAATAACGACATTCCATTAATAGGTTTTGCGGGTTCTCCATGGACTATTTTATGTTACGTCGTGCAAGGACAAGGCAGTAAAAATTTCGATAAAGCCAAGGAATTTTGTTTTACAAATCCGATAGCTGCACATCAATTACTTCAAAAAATTACAGATACAACTATTGCGTATTTAAAAGCTAAAGTAGTGGCAGGAGTAGATGCTGTACAAATTTTCGATTCTTGGGGAGGTATGTTATCGCCAACAGATTATAAAGAGTTTTCTTGGCAATATATCGACCAAATTATTGAAGCTTTAAAAGACGATGCACCAGTAATTGCATTTGGTAAAGGGTGTTGGTTTGCACTTGGAGACATGGCTAAAAGTAATGCCGCAGCATTGGGAATAGACTGGACATGTTCTGCCCAAAACGCACGTTACTTAACAGGAGGAAACATTACACTTCAAGGAAACTTCGATCCGTCAAGATTGTTATCGCCTCCTTCAGAAATTAAGAAAATGGTACACCAAATGATTAACGAATTTGGTAAAGACAAATACATTGTAAATCTAGGTCATGGTATTTTACCTAACATTCCGTTAGACAATGCCAAAGCCTTTATAGATGCCGTAAAAGAGTACAAATAGAACATGGATAAATCGTTTTACATTGCTAATCTAGAAGTATCTGATGCGCCACATCTTCATAAATTTATGATGGCTAATGTAAAGCGATTTGTACCCTATTTACCTTATACCCTCGCAAAAAATTTAAAGGTTGAAGCGTCTAAAGAATACATTATCGCGCAACAACAAAAAAGAGAGCATAAATACGAATACACGTTTACTCTTAAAGACGTTACAACAAACGCCATCTTTGCGCTTATCATCCTAAAAGATATCGATTGGAAAAATGGCATAGGTGAATTTGCATATTGTATAGACGAACACAAGGAAAATAAAGGCATAATGTCTTCGGCAATTGCTAAATTTTCTCATTATGCATTTACGGATTTACACTTAAAAACCCTTCAAATTATCTCGCATAAAACAAATGCTGCAAGTATAAAAGTTGCTATAAACGCAGGGTTTGTTTGGACAAAAACTTTAAAAAACGAATACGCGCCGCCAAACGCACCAACTCAAGACATGGAATTATATGAATTACAGTGTGAAAGATAAATTTTATCAATACATATTAGAATTACAAGATACCATTACATCGGCTTTAGAAACTGTAGATGGAACCGCTAAATTTCAAGAAGATATTTGGAAACGCCCAGAAGGTGGAGGTGGTCGTACACGCGTCATTGAAAACGGAGCGGTTTTCGAAAAAGGTGGTGTAAATATTTCTGGAGTTCACGGCGAACTTCCTGAAAGTATGCAAAACTATTTTAGTGTTAAAGATGCCAATTTCTTTGCCTGCGGATTAAGTCTCGTACTACATCCTAAAAACCCAATGGTGCCAACTGTGCATGCCAATTGGCGTTATTTTGAAATGTATGATAAAGAAGGTAATATTGTAGACCAATGGTTTGGTGGCGGACAAGATTTAACGCCTTACTATCTTTTTGAAGAGGATGCCACTCACTTCCATACCGTTTGTAAAACAGCTTGCGATAAACATGATGCCGATTTTTACAACACTTATAAAGAAAAGTGTGATAAATATTTTTGGAATGCACACAGACATGAAGCCCGAGGTATAGGCGGTTTATTTTACGATTATTGTAAAGCCACCGACACTATGTCTATGGAAAATTGGTACGATTTCACCACCGAAGTGGCCAATAGTTTCCTTGAAAGCTACGTGCCTATTGCCGAAAAGCGAAAAGATTTACCATTTACTGAAGCACAACGCAACTGGCAAGAAATCCGTCGTGGGCGTTATGTAGAATTCAATTTAGTACACGATAAGGGCACATTATTCGGACTTAAAACAAATGGCCGTATAGAAAGTATTCTAATGAGTTTACCGCCACATGTGCAATGGGTTTACAATCACGAACCTGAAGCAGACAGTGCCGAAGACAAACTCGTAGAGGTTTTAAAACATCCAAAATCATGGCTTTAAAAAAAATAATACTAACTAGTGTAATCGCCGTTATGTGTGGTCTGTCTGTCTTGGCACAAGTCCGTAATACTACCATAGAAAACGATTCGCTTCAAGTCATTATTTACGAAGAAACTTCAGATTATATTCAAATTTATAAAAACAGAATTACCGCTAAGTTATACTATGTAGACACTTCGAATTCGTTAATGGTTCAAGACCGAAATTCGAATTTTTATGTCAACTTAGTGCCAAACAAACAAAATCGTATAGGCGCATCGGTGGCATTTCGGTCTATTGCAATTTCGTATGCTTTTGCTCCCAATTTCCTAGCCGAAAATAAAGACAACGAAGATTCTAAATTATTCAATTTAAACTTCAGGACATACTTTGGTAAACATTGGATGCAAACCTTAGATTTCTACAATCAAAAAGGATTTTATATAGAAAACAAAGATGCTAGTATCTATCTTCCAAAAACAAAATCGTTTAAAGTTGGCGGTTCTACTTCTTATATTTTTAATGAAAATTTCTCGTTTCGAGCCATTGCAACACAAGACGAAAAACAACTAAAAAGTGCTGGTAGTTTTATTCCTGGCATAGTGTATTATTACTCGAAAATGGACTTAGTTGCAGAAGACACAGACCCAGAATTTAATCTGCATAGCGATTTAACTACATTTGATATTGCTTTAGCTCCCGCTTACTATTATAATTTTGTACCGACTAAAAATTTATTTTTATCGTTAGGAGTGTCTGCCGGAATAGGTCTAAATTATTCAGAATCTAAAGATGACGTAGAACACGAAAGCTTGACATCTTTACTTACCGAAATTGATTTTAGAGGTGCTATAACCTACGATATCGATAATTTATACTTGGGTGCCAATTACAATTATCTTATATTAAATCATAATTCGGACCGATCATCTTACGTTAAAGATAACATTCCTTTTTTCCAAGCTTATATAGGTTACCGCTTTAAAGCACCTAGAAAAATAGTGCATACTGCAAATGATATTAACGACAAAATAATTCCGAAATCGAAAGACTAAATCGTACTTTCAACCTTAAAATTAAGGTGTTCAATTCTTTTAAATGATTCTAAAAAACATACATATTACGCTGTTATTTTTTATAGCATCATACACGCTTTTTGCACAAGACCAGCAAACGGAGAACGACACCTTATTCGACAATTACAATGCCTATATTCGCTATTACAAGAATCAGGTTCACGCTAAAATATACTATATAAACACCTCTAATTCTATTAGTATAAACGATAGAGATTCCCATTTAAATTTAGATTTAAATGCTAATAAACAATCCAGAATTGGAGGAAGTGTTTCCTTTAGAAAACTTACTATTTCGTATTCTTTTGCTCCCGATTTTTTAAGTGCCAACAAAAATAATAGTGGCTCAAGATTATATAATCTTAATTTAAGAGGTTACCATAAAGCACATTGGATGCAGACCTTTAAATTATATAGCGAAAAAGGTTTCTATGTAAAAATTCCGGGAAACAAATTGTATTTACCACAAACAACCTCTTTAAAGTTTGGAGGTGCAACATCTTATATTTTCAACAAAAACTTCTCGTACAGAGCATTAGCTTCTCAAAACGAAAAACAATTAAAAAGTGCAGGAAGTTTTATTCCTAGTGTTTCATTATACTATACTACATTCAATTTAAATACCGAAGGTGAATTTCAATATATTACTATCGACAAACAATTCGACTCCTTCGACTTATCGTTTTCGCCATCCTACAATTACAACTTCGTCCCGAACGAAAATTTATTTATTTCGGCAGGAGCTTCATTTGGATTAGGCTTAAATTACACAGCCTCCGATACCGAAAACATAACCACTTTACTAACCGAATTCAATTTTAAAGGCACAATAACCTACGATTTAAAAGATTTTTTTATCGGTGCTCATTACAATTACTTAATTTTAAATCACAGTACAAAACGCTCGTATTATATTGCTGATAGTATTCCTTTTTTCCAATTTTTTGTAGGCTACCGCTTTAAAGCACCTCAGAAAGTTATAGAAACTGCAGAAGATATAAACGACAAATTAAACATAAAAACATAATTATGTATCCACTTAAAAGAAACAGACGTTTAAGAACAAACGAAGCTATTCGTTCATTAGTTCGCGAAACTATTATTTCACCAAACGATTTTCTAGTACCACTTTTTGTGGTAGAAGGTAAAGGTGTAAAAGACGAGATTCCGTCTATGCCAAACTACTTCAGGTTAAGCTTAGATTTGCTAGAAAAAGAAGTTAAAGAATTATGGGATTTAGGTTTAAAATCGGTTTTACTTTTTGTTAAAGTAGACGATAATTTAAAAGACAATAAAGGTACCGAAGCTATAAACCCAAACGGATTGATGCAACGTGCTATTAAAACAGTTAAAAATGTATGTCCTGGTATGTTGGTTATGACTGATGTGGCTTTAGATCCGTATTCGTCTTATGGTCACGATGGTATTGTAGAAAATGGTGTTATACTTAACGACGAATCTTCGGATATTCTAGCAGAAATGGCCTTAAGTCATGCCGTAGCGGGTTCAGATTTTATTGCGCCTAGTGATATGAACGACGGAAGAACTTTAAAAATTCGTCAGTTGCTAGAACAAGAAGGTTTTACAAATACCGGAATTATGGCCTATACCGCAAAATATGCTTCTGCATTCTATGGTCCGTTTCGTGATGCTCTCGATTCGGCTCCAGTGGATTTAGTTGATGTGCCAAAAGACAAAAAAACATATCAAATGGATTTTGGTAACAGATTAGAAGCTGTTCGTGAAACTTTAATTGATATTGAAGAAGGTGCCGACATCGTTATGGTAAAACCAGGATTATGTTACTTAGATATTGTACGCGAAATTAAGAATGAAGTCAATGTACCTGTAGCTGTATACCAAGTTTCTGGAGAATATGCCATGCTAAAAGCCGCTTCGGAACGCGGGTGGTTAGACCACGATGCCGTTATGATGGAACAAGTAACCGCCATTAAAAGAGCGGGAGGAGATATTATTGCAAGTTACTTTGCTAAGGATGTTGTGAAATTGATTTCGTAACTTAGCTAAAAATCAAATAAATCTATATGGGCGCACTTTTATTATGGGCAACAGTTTCAATCTTTTTTTCATTTTTATGTTCAATCCTCGAAGCTGTATTTTTGAGTGTAACTCCTACGTTTATAAACGTTAAAAAGAATGAAGGAAAAGAGTACGCCACAACTTTAGAAAATCTTAAAAAAGATGTCGACAAACCATTAATCGCCATCTTAACTCTTAATACCATAGCACATACTTTAGGTGCTATGATGGTTGGTATTCAGGCCGAAAGCTTGCCTTATAAATTCGAGCTTTTCGGCGTGAATACAGTAGGTATAGTTTCTGCAATCATGACATTTTTAATTTTAGTGGTTTCAGAAATTATTCCTAAAACTATTGGTGCTAAATACTGGCAAGAATTGGCTAATTTTACATCTAAAGCACTTACTGTTTTAATCTTTCCTTTAAAATATACTGGTATTTTATGGGTGCTTCAACTTACCACAAAACTTATTGGCGGTAAAGGTCACGGTAGTGTTTTAAGTCGTG
The DNA here is from genome assembly GCF_056238645.1 of Formosa sp. F44. The sequence continues at coordinate 280,559 of NZ_JBWDLJ010000002.1, read as the reverse complement.
AAGATTTTCACGCCATGGCCGATATGGCTACCGAAGATGGTGTATTTCAAGAATCTGAAAGCAAGATTTTAAAGAACTTACTAACGTTTAAAGACATTCTTGCAAAAGATGTCATGACGCCTCGAACGGTAATTAAAACAGCAAACGACACGACTACGGTTCAGGATTTTTTCAAAGAAAATTCGAACATTCGTTTCTCTAGAATTCCAGTTTACACAGATACGCCAGACAACATTACAGGCCTAGTTTTAAAAGACGAAATTTTTAAAGAAATGGCGCTTGGTAATGGGAGTAAAACATTAAAAGATTTAAAACGAAACATCATTATAATTGAAAGAAACATTCCAATTCCTACCCTTTTTGAACAACTTGTAGAAAGCAAAAACCATATGGCTTTAGTAGTCGATGAATATGGTTCGGTAAGCGGAATTGTTACGATGGAAGATGTTATAGAAACGCTTCTAGGACTTGAAATTATGGATGAAAGTGACCACGTAGCCAATCTGCAAGCCTTAGCTAGAAAAAGCTGGGAAGTACGCGCCAAACGTTTGGGCTTAATTAATGATACACCAGAAGAAAACTAATGGATTCTTGTGTAGTAAACTCGCCTTTGGGGTTCACACAAATTAAAGGAGATGCCGACGGCATTGTTTCCATAAACGTTTTAAATTCTGAAGAAACACCTTCTGATCACATTCCAAATTCTTTATTAAATTGTGTACAACAATTGCAAGACTATTTTCAGGGTAATCGCACAACCTTCAGCTTTAAGCAAAATCCAAAAGGCACAGATTTTCAGAAAAAAGTGTGGCAAGCGTTAACTAAAATTCCATACGGAAAAACACTCTCCTACCTAGAACTTTCTAAACAACTGGGCGATGTAAAAGCCATTCGTGCTGTCGCCAATGCCAATGGGAAAAATCCGCTTTGGATTGTTGTGCCCTGCCACCGTGTAATTGGTACCGACGGAAGTTTAACGGGATATGCTGGTGGTTTGCATCGTAAGCAGTGGCTGTTAAATCATGAAAGTCCGGTTACGCAACAAACCTTATTTTAAATTATTATCTTTATTCCACTTAAATTTTCGGCATGAAATTCTTATCCAAACTTTTAAAGTTTATCGTTACTGTATGCGGTTTACTTATAGTTCTATTATACATATTCGATTACGATTACATTTTAAAAGCTGTTCGCGTAACATACGGCACAGGGCATAAAACAGCATTTCTAGAAGATTATAAAGAGTTTGACAATCGTGTTATAAAAAGTAGCTCACCTCAGCCTTGGAACATACATAAAGATTATAATAAAACGACCATTACAGACAGTTTAGAACGCACCAATATAGCCAACGGCACTATCGCGTATCTAATTATTAAAAACGATAGTATTTGGTTTGAGAAGTACTACGATGGTTTCGAAAATACATCAAAGACCAATTCTTTTTCTATGGCCAAAAGCATCATTTCTGCTATGCTTGGTAAAGCCATTATGGAAGGCAAAGTAAGAAGTTTAGACCAAAAGGTAAGTGATTTTTATCCAGAATTTAAAAACGGATTATCAGCAAATTTAACGGTGGGCGATTTATCGTCTATGGCCTCTGGATTAGATTGGGACGAGTCTTATTATTCTCCATTTTCAGTGACTACCCGTGCTTATTTCGATGAAGATTTAGCACCTGTTATTTTAAACATGAAAGGCATCGAGGCTCCTGGAAAATCGTATAAATATTTAAGCGGAAACACCCAATTGTTAGGTATGGTTCTTGAAAAAGCAACAGGCCAAAATATGTCAGGATATTTAAGCGAAGAGTTTTGGAAACCTATGGGTTTTGAAAGTGATGCGCTTTGGCAACTCGATAGCGAACAACATGGATTAGAAAAAGCATATTGTTGTATTGCCAGTAATGCACGTGATTTTGCACGCTTTGGAAAATTGTATAAAGACTATGGAAAATGGAACGGCGAACAACTTTTGGACTCAGCGTTTGTTCAAAAATCGATTACACCACGTTTTCCTGAAAGCCCAGAATATGGCTACGGTTGGTGGTTAAAAACCATAAAAGACAAACACTTTTTTATGATGCGTGGACACCTTGGGCAATACGTTATTGTAGAACCAGAAGACAATATTATAATAGTACGCCTAGGACATAGTAAAGGTCCAAAAGGAAATGGTGAAACCTTTTCGAAAGACATTTTTGCGTATATTGAGGAAGGATATAATATGTTAGATGAATGATAAACAAGCTCAACCTTGAAGACATTTTATTTCTGGACATCGAAACCGTTCCAGAAACGCAGCATTTTTCAGAATTAAGTGAGGCCAAAAAAGAGCTGTGGAGTTTAAAATCTAAATATCAAAGAAACGAACTCTCGGCAGAAGAATTTTACGACCGTGCTGGAATTTGGGCCGAGTTTGGTATAATTGTCTGTATTTCGGTTGGGTATTTTAAAATAGACGGAGATAATAGGCAGTTTAGAACCACGTCTTTTCACGGTGAAGAAATCGAAATTCTAAAAGACTTCAAGACCCTTTTAGACACCCATTATAATCATCCCAAAAAACTATTATGCGCTCACAATGGTAAGGAATTCGATTTTCCATATATTGCTCGTCGTATGATTATCCATAACGTCCCGTTACCAGAAAAACTTAATTTATTTGGCAAGAAACCATGGGAAGTACCACATCTTGATACTTTAGAACTATGGAAGTTTGGCGATTATAAAAGCTATACGTCTTTAAAGTTACTTACCAACGTTTTAGGCATACCCTCGCCAAAAGACGATATTGACGGCAGTGAAGTATATCGCGTGTATTACAAAGAAAACGAAGTTAGCCGCATAATTGCATACTGCGAAAAAGATACCATTGCTGTTGCTCAGATTTTTCTTAGATTGCGTGGAGCATCCATTTTAACCGACGATGAAATTATTCATATTTAAATGATTAAAAACCCTCTATTACACATTGAAAATCTCGCTATTTCCTTTAACGGAAACGAGGTGATTCATTCGATTTCTTATCATTTAAACGGGAATGAAATACTAGGAATTGTAGGAGAATCTGGATCTGGAAAATCGGTATCTTCCTTAGCCATTTTAGGATTACTACCTAAAGAGATATCAAAAACTACAGGTTCTATTCATTTTCAAGATAAAGATTTAACACAAATCAATCAAAAGGTCTTTCAAGGAATTCGTGGTAATAAAATCGCCATGATTTTCCAAGAACCAATGAGTTCTTTAAATCCGTCAATGCGCTGTGGTGCACAGGTAGAAGAAATACTAAATGAGCACACCCAATTATCTCAAACAGAAATAAAGCAACGTGTTTTAGAGTTGTTTCAGCAAGTAAAACTACCTGAACCGGAGCGTGTTTATAAATCGTATCCGCATGAAATTTCTGGCGGACAAAAACAACGGGTTATGATTGCTATGGCTATTGCCTGCGAACCCGATATTTTAATCGCAGACGAACCTACAACCGCTTTAGATGTTACGGTTCAGAAAGAGATTATTCTATTGTTAAAAGAATTACAAGCCAAAACACAAATGAGTATTATTTTTATTACTCACGACCTCGCTTTAATTTCTGAGATTGCCCATCGGGTTTTAGTAATGTACAAAGGAGATATTGTAGAGCAAGGGACTTCTGAAACTATATTTAACCACCCGCAACATATTTACACCAAAGCTTTAATAAATTCTAGACCGTCTTTAGACGTACGTTTAAAAACGTTACCAACAATTCAGGATTACTTGGAAGATACCATTTCTGAAACGATAGTTACTGCTGAAGATAGAGCAAGAGCGCATAAAAAATTATATAGTAGCACACCTCTACTAGAAGTTATCAATCTAGAAAAAGAATATGTTTCTAGATCAGGATTTTTTGGAAAAACAGAAACTTTTAAGGCTGTAAATAAGGTAAACTTTAAAATTTACGAAGGTGAAACTTTAGGGTTGGTAGGCGAATCGGGTTGCGGGAAATCCACCTTAGGAAATGCCATTCTCCAGCTCGATAAAGCGACTGCAGGAACTATTTTATACAGAGGTACGGACATTACCAATCTCCCTACAAAAGCGATGAGAACACTTAGAAAGGATATTCAGATCATTTTTCAGGATCCTTATGCTTCCTTAAATCCGAGATTAACTGTTGGTCAGGCTATTTTAGAACCTATGACGGTGCACAAATTGTATAAAAACAAAGCCGAGCGCAAAGCTAAAGTATTGGAAATCTTAAACCGTGTTGGACTTTCTGAAGATTATTTTAATAGATATCCGCATGAATTTTCCGGCGGACAACGTCAGCGTATAGGAATAGCCAGAACTATTGCACTACAGCCTAAATTAATTGTATGTGACGAGTCTGTATCGGCTTTAGATATTTCCGTTCAAGCTCAGGTTTTAAATCTGTTAAATGAATTGAAAGATAAATTCGGTTTCACTTACATATTTATTTCTCACGATTTAGCGGTTGTAAAATATATGTCCGATCAATTAATTGTGATGAACAAAGGAAAGATTGTAGAAAAAGACGACGCAGATATTGTATATAACAATCCGAAACAAGAGTATACAAAAAAACTAATTCTAGCTATTCCAAAAGGATTGTAGCTTGAATTAGTTTTTTAACTAAATACTTAAAAATTCTAACACATAACTCGAGGTTATCGTAGGCTCCATGTTTGCAACACTTCGCCCAATTTGATTCGTCAGGTAGATTTGGGGCTACATTCGTAATCGTTAGATCTTGGTAGATTTGGGGTCTATAAGTTCTAGTATTTTTGGGTACTACAAAGATGTTAAATATTTCTTATATATCGTTTAAACACACAAATTTATCGACCAAATACACTAAACTTTAACATTTACCAGTTTTTTCTATTCTATTTATAGGCATTTAAATGTTCATTTCTGAAATTTCTCCTACAACCTCTAATCGTCCCTCGGTAGCATTCTTAATGGTATCTACCGAAACACCAGGAGCACGTTCTAATAATTTAAATCCGTTTTTGGTGACTTCGAGAACAGCTAGATTGGTAATAATTTTTTTAACACACCCTACTCCAGTAAGGGGCAAACTGCAACGTTTTAACAATTTAGATTCTCCAGCTCTATTGGTATGCATCATGGCCACAATGATATTCTCGGCACTAGCGACCAAATCCATTGCGCCTCCCATACCTTTCACCATTTTACCAGGTATTTTCCAATTGGCAATATCTCCGTTTTCCGAAACCTCCATAGCACCTAAAATGGTTAAATCGACATGCTTTCCTCGAATCATTGCAAAACTAGTTGCCGAATCGAAAAAACTAGCTCCTGCTAACGTTGTTATGGTTTGTTTTCCCGCATTAATAATATCGGCATCCTCATCTCCTTCAAAAGGGAAAGGCCCCATACCTAAGACGCCGTTTTCACTCTGAAATTCGACTTGTATATCGTCACGTACATAATTAGCCACCAAAGTAGGAATCCCAATTCCTAAATTAACATAGTATCCGTCCTTAACTTCTTGTGCAATACGTCTTGCTATTCCTATTTTGTCTAACATATTCTTTAATGTAATAATTAATAAATGTAATAATGTTGCAATTATTAACTCTTGTAACTTGTACTCAGAATTTTATATAAAATTAAACCTAGTTCATTTAAAGGCGCTTTTAACTTTTCAGGATTTTCGTACTGATTTGACCGATCACATAATGTAATCCAATACTTTGTTTCCTCTAATTCTTTAGCCGATATTTTAAACTTATGAATAAAATCCTTTTTACTTTCTGCATTCTGCGCCTCATGAATTTGTGCTCCAATACTTGTTCCTGACTTTAATAACTGATTGGCAATTACATATTTTCTATTCATTTCTAAAATTTCACAGTATTCAATAATTGACAATGCGAAAGCTACTGACTTCTCTAAAATGACATTTGTTTTTTTCATACGTATGTTTATTAGGAACTGAAATCATCTTAAAATATATAATCAAAATAATTAGTACATTTTGGCATTTATACATTGGTAAATTATCTAGAACGCACTGTTCGCTGTTCAATACGCTTTTCATAATCTTTACCCTGAAAAATACGCTGCACAAAAATACCTGGTACATGAATCTGATTCGGATCTAAGGTGCCTACCGGAACCAACTCTTCAACCTCAGCAACGGTTATTTTTGCGGCGCCACACATAACTGGATTAAAATTGCGCGCCGTACCTTTAAACACAAGATTTCCAGCAGCATCACCTTTCCAAGCTTTCACGAATGAAAAATCCGCTTTAAATGCATGCTCTAACACATACATTTTTCCGTCGAACTCGCGAGTTTCCTTGCCTTTGGCCACTTCAGTACCGTAACCAGCTGGTGTATAAATAGCAGGAAAACCCGCTTGTGACGCGCGACAACGTTCGGCTAAAGTTCCTTGCGGAATTAACTCTACATCCAACTCACCACTAAGCATTTGTCTTTCAAACTCATCGTTTTCTCCTACATAAGACGAAATCATTTTCTTGATTTGTTTTTTCTGAAGTAATAAGCCCAATCCAAAATCGTCTACTCCGGCATTATTCGAAATACATGTTAATCCCTTAATTTCCTTTTTTACTAACTCGGTTATTGCATTTTCGGGAATACCACATAAACCGAAACCACCAAACATCATCGTCATATTATCGGAAACTCCATGTAAAGCATCTTCGACAGATTCTACAGTTTTTGTAATCATGTTTTTTTTGTATTTTATTCTACTTAAAAATACGAAATCAGAAGTTTTAAGCCCTATAAATTTAGAAATTAATAAAAACAAACGATATGTTATCTTATAAACACATTTGAGCTGAGAGTATAGGAAACACAAAAGCCATTCTAAAACAGTCTGCACTGGCTTAGAATGGCTTTTAAATATATATTAAAATTGACTTAGAAATCTAAATCGGACGGTACATCTACATTAGGTGTCTTATCATCATTCTCTGAAGAACTTGCGTCATCATAACAGTCTACCTTAATCGTTAATTCTTCCGGAGCTTCGAACTCTGCAGTCGATATATTTAAAGCTTCATCTGCATAACAACTTTTCATATAAGACCCCCAAATTGGAAGCGCCATAGAAGCACCTTGTCCGTAGGTAATACTTTTAAAATGGACAGCTCTATCTTCTGCTCCTACCCAAACTCCTGTCACTAAATTTGGAACCATCCCCATAAACCAACCATCACTTTGGTTTTGTGTGGTTCCAGTTTTACCAGCAATAGGATTCTTTAATTCGTAAGGATATCCAGTCATAATTTCTCGATATACTGCACTCCATTTTTCAGCACCTACCGTTCTTAAACGTGTTCCCGAACCTCCTTCGGTAACACCTTCTAGTAATTTTACAGTAACATAGGCTACCTCTTCACTTAAAACATCCTTAGTTTTAGGTGTAAACTGGTATAAAATAGTGTTGTTTTTATCTTCGATACTCGTAACCATGACAGGTTCGGTATACACCCCTTGATTAGCAAAGGTGGCATAAGCCGCTACCATTTCATAAACACTTAAATCTACAGTACCTAATGCAATAGAAGGCACCTCTGGAATTTCGGTAGTCACACCTAATTTATGCGCCATATCGATAACATGTGCAGGCCCCACCTTGTCCATTAATTGCGCAGTAATTGTATTTACAGAATTTGCTAAAGCTCCTTTAAGTGTTCTTGTACCACCGTAAGTTAAACCTGAGTTTTCTGGACACCAATCTTTTAAATTTCCCCAACGACCTTCTTCTATACAATATGGTACATCCGGAAATTCGTCGCAAGGCGATAAATGCAATTGGTCTATAGCAGTTGCATACACAAAAGGTTTAAACGTAGAACCTACCTGACGCTTTCCCTGTTGCACGTGATCGTACTGGAAATGGCGATAATTCATACCTCCAACCCATGCTTTTACATGTCCGGTTTCTGGGTCCATAGACATCATACCAGGATGTAAAAACTTTTTATAATAACGCATAGAATCTATGGGTTTCATAATTGTATCGATCTCTCCTTCCCAAGAAAACACAGTCATTGGAACAGCCACATCAAACGATGCAATAATTTCTTCATTTGTTTTTTTAAGGTCGTATTTCATCTTTCTCCAACGCTCAGACTGACGCATAGCACGCTTCATAAGGCCATTAATTTCGTCCTTATCTAATCCTAAAAATGGAGCTGTAGGATTTCTATCTGGAGTATTCTGATGGTCAAACTCTGCTTGCAAGTTTTTCATGTGATCTTGCACAGCATCTTCTGCATACTGTTGCATGCGCGAATCGATAGTTGTATACACTTTTAGTCCATCACTATATAAGTTATAGTTTGTACCATCGGCTTTTGGATTATTTTTAATCCAATCTTTCATAAATTTCTTTAAATACTCTCTAAAATAGGTTGCAATACCTTCACGATGCGATTCTGGGGTGTAAGTGAATTGTAACGGTGTTTGTTGAATAGAATCCTTTACACGCTCTGTGATATAACCATATTTTTGCATCTGACTTAAGACCACATTTCTACGGTTTCTTACATCTTCAGGATACTTTCTTGGATTAAACGCTGAGGCATTTTTAAACATCCCGACCAACATCGCCGATTCTTGAATATCTAAATCTTGGGGTTGTTTACCAAAGTAGATGCTTGCAGCACTTTTTATACCATCGGCATTATTTAAAAAGTCGTAAATATTAAAATACTGAGCTATAATTTCTTCCTTGGTATACTGACGTTCTAAGCGGATAGCAATAATCCATTCTTTTATCTTTTGCCCAATACGCTCTACTATGTTTTTAGAACCTTCACCATGAAACAATTGTTTTGCAAGCTGCTGCGAAATGGTACTGGCACCACCGCCTTTACCCATTTTCACAATGGCTCTTAATGTTCCGCGACCATCAATACCTGAATGTTCAAAAAATCGAGCATCCTCGGTAGCAATTAAAGCATCCACCAAGTGCTGAGGCAAAGCTTCATAATCGACTGGCGTTCTATTATCGTTAAAATAAAATTTCCCTAATGTCTTCCCATCTGAAGAAATAATTTCGGTTGCAAGATTTGTTTTAGGATTTTCTAAAACCGTGTGATCTGGTAGATCTCCAAATACTGAAGCTGATACAAATAGTAATATAGCAGCGATAATACCGGTAAGGAAAAGAATCCAAAACCAACGTATGTATGTACCAAAGCTTTGGCTTTTTTCAGGTTGTTTCTTTTTTGCCATCTAATTAAGTGTTGTTGGTTTTTCTATTCTGAAGCCTACATCTGTAATGCCTTCAAGGTTTATTACACCATTTACCTTGCCATTTTCTCTCATGGCATGTTGAATTTTTACTTTATACTGTCCAGATTCATTTAAAATGAAACCTTCTTTATACCATAATTTATTTTCTTTGATGCTACCTGCTCCTGCACCTAGAAATTCGCCATTAGGTTTTGCCATTTTATACTCTAAAGTATCTGTTAGACTTTTACCATGAGGAAATTCTAAATCGACTATTAGAAATAAATTACTGTATTTATAATCGTTATTATTTCTAATATTTACGAATAAATTATACGCATCTGTTGTGTCTGGGGGTGTAAAATCGAACTGAACCACATTGTCCTTATTCCAAGCTCCAGGCACAGATTTATAAGCATCAAACATATGTCCGGAATCACACGAAGCGAATACTAACAGTATGCTTAAACAAAATAAAACCGCACTACTTTTCTGCATTGGTATTCGGATTTGATTTCTGATTAGGCTTAGCATTAGGCTTTGGTCTAGGTTTTGGCTTAGACTTGGCATTTGGATTAGGCTTTGGCTTCGCGTTTGGATTAGCGTTAGCGTTTTGCGGATTCTGTTTATTTTGAGGTTTTCTCTTATTTCTATTACGACTATTTCTACTTGGTTTAGGCTTAGCTTCTCCATCTGCCGTAGTTGCATTTGGATTAGGTTTTGCATTCGGGTTTTGCTTAGCCTTTGCGTTAGGGTTTTGATTTGGGTTTGAAGGCTTTTTTCTTCTAACCGGTCTCTTTGTTGCGGGCTTTGTAGCCACACCACTATCTTTCGCTTCAGCGTTTGGCGTATTTGTATTTTTATTTGTTCTGCGTCGCTTAGGTTTTTTAGGCTGATCGAAACGCGTTAAACTATCTTGACCTACAACGTTCTCAAACTCTACTTTAGTATCTTCTAATAAATCTACCGCATATTCTTCCAAACTACCAACAGGCTCATTCTTCTTATTTAAAGCGATTATTTCCTGTGCTTGCTCGGTAGTAATCTTATGCCAATTCATCCATTCCCCTTCGTAAGCATACCACATATGCCCTTTAAAAATATCTGTTTTCTGACAAACAGCGGTTCCTTTCTGTGTTTTTAGCTTGACTTCTGTTTTAGGAAATGCTTTTAAGGCATCTAAATACGTGTCTAATTCGTAATTTAAACAACATTTTAACTTTCCACATTGACCAGCTAATTTTTGCGGATTTAATGACAATTGCTGATAACGAGCAGCAGATGTGCTTACCGATCTAAAATCGGTTAACCATGTAGAACAACACAACTCACGACCACAAGACCCTATACCTCCTAAACGCGCCGCTTCCTGACGGAAACCAACTTGTTTCATTTCGATACGGGTTCTAAATTCACGTGCAAAAACTTTAATTAATTCTCTAAAATCTACGCGTTCTTCTGCAGTATAATAAAACGTCGCTTTACTAGCATCTCCTTGATATTCGATATCTGAGATTTTCATATGAAGTTTTAAATCGATTGCGAATTGTCGCGCTCTAACCTTCATAGGTTCTTCCTTATCCCGTGCATCAGACCAAATGTCGATATCACGTTGCGATGCTTTTCTGTATATTTTTAAAACCTCTCCATCTTGAGGAATTTTTTTACGCTTCATTTGTACTCTCACCAACTCTCCTGTAAGCGTAACCATTCCAATATCGTGACCATTTGCAGCCTGAGTTGCTACAATATCTCCAATACTTAAGGTTAAATTTTCGGTGTTTTTATAATATTCTTTACGTCCGTTTTTAAAACGCACTTCAATCCAATTAAAAGGAGCTTCGCCGTTTGGTAGCGACATATTTGCAAGCCAATCGAAAACTGTCAGTTTGTTACAACTATCCGTTCCGCATGTCCCATTACTTTTGCAGCCTTTAGGTTGGCCGTCTTTTCCTGTTGAACAACTTTCACAAGCCATAAATTATGTATATATAGATTCTGATAATCAGCGATTAACAGAAGAGAATTAGTAAAATAAAGTCTCAAGTATTGAAACTTCTATAAACTCAGTGTTTAGGTAAACATAAACCTGAGTTTGATTTGTAAAGATATGATTATTCTAAAGACTTAAAAAAAAGAAATATTAATTCGACCTAACTTCATAATTCAGTCGATTTAATACAGATTTCAGCACGCTTTATAAACGTACGCGTATTAGCGTAAAAAAAATGCAAATTAATTATTCTTAACACTTATAATATTTACCGGACAAGCTTTTGATGCGTTTTCGCAAGCATCTAAGATAGAGTAATCGTTACTTTTTAAAGTAAAAAATCCTTTTTTATCCTGACCGTGTAGTAATACCGATTTCCCGTCCTTTTTAGACATTTGGAATTGACGAGGCGCCAACTCTACACAATAATTACAGCCTATACATTTATTGCGTTGTAGGGTAATAATAACCATTACGCTTCTACTTTATTTTCAACAATCTTGTATAATTTATCCGATGGTCGAATTCTAAATTTTAAAGGCATGGTAACCAAATCGCCTTTAGAGCCTTTTTCGGACTTCTTATCGTTAACCATAAGATCTACCACTTTCATTTCTTTAGCTCCAGTAGTTGGGCCAGTAACCAAAACGGTATCACCAATAGCAACATCGAAAGCTTCAATTTTAAATTCGCCAATTTCTGCCTTCGGGTAAAAATGTGTGCCTTTTCCTACATACACTTTCTTTTGTGTGGCGTGCGATCCAGAACCTGTACTCCACTCGCCTAATTTCTGACCTAGGTAATAGCCACTCCAGAATCCGCGATTATAAACTTTTTCTAGCTCTTGCATCCAAACAATAACTTTGTCTTTACTGTAGGTTCCAGCTTCAATACTATCTATGGCATCACGATAACATTTAATCACTTTGGCAACGTATTCCGGTGCTCTACCACGTCCTTCAATTTTTAATACTTTTATTCCAGCATCTACAATTTCATCTAAGAAATCTATAGTACATAAATCTTTAGGCGACATGATATACTCATTATCCAATTCCATTTCGAAACCAGTCTCTTGGTCTACAACCGTGTATTTTTTTCTGCAATTTTGCTTACAAGCGCCACGATTGGCAGATGAGTTAGCCGAATGTAAACTCATATAACATTTTCCAGAAACTGCCATGCACAGTGCACCATGACCAAAAATTTCAATCTCGACTAAATGTCCAGAAGGGCCTTTAATTTGTTCCTTTTCTATAGCATCTGTAATACTCTTAACCTGACGCAAACTCAACTCACGGCTTAACACCATAGTATCTGCAAACAAGGCATAAAATTTAACCGTTTCTATATTGGTTACGTTTATTTGCGTAGAAATATGAACCTCGATTCCCATTTCTCTTGCCATAGCAATAACAGCTTGGTCCATGGCAATTACCGCCGTTATATTAGCCGCTTTAGCTTGTTTTAAAAGGGTTTTTACAATCGATAAATCGTGATCGTAAATTATGGTGTTTAAAGTTAAATACGTTCTCACGTTTTTCGCCTCGCAGCGTTTTGCAATTTCAGGAAGATCGTCTAAAGTAAAATTTACCGTAGCACGAGCTCTCATGTTTAATTGCTCTACTCCAAAATAAACGGAGTTTGCTCCATTATCTAACGCGGCCTGAAGGGATTCAAAATTTCCAGCCGGAGCCATTAATTCTATATGTTGCATGGCCTAATCTTTTAAAGAATCTGTGTTGAAATTTTCGTAAATATTTCTGAGATCTTTTTTATAAGGCAAATAATCTGCTCGTCCCTTTTTAAATATGTCGTTACTATTTCCCTGTCCTTTACGCAACGCTTTCTGCTCTTCGTAAGGCAAACTATGAATTTCTTTACAGGTTGTAGAACAACAGTTATCCATTTCGACTTTACATTTTTCGCACTGGATGAATAATAAATGACACGCATCGTTAGCACAATTCTCATGAGTATCTGCTGGCTCACCACATTGGTGGCAACGCGCAATGACATCGTCTGTAATGCGTTCTGAACGACGCTCGTCGAATACGAAATTTTTCCCTACAAATTTATTCTCAAGAGCACTCTCGTTAACTTGTCTAGTATATTCTATAATACCGCCTTCTAACTGAAATACATTCTTAAAGCCTTTATGCTTAAAATAAGCACTTGCTTTTTCACAACGAATACCACCAGTACAATACATAACCAGTTTTTTATCGTCTTTATGCTCCTTTAAATCATTTTCTATTATAGGCAACGACTCTCTAAACGTATCGACATCTGGACGGCGTGCATTTTTAAAATGGCCAATTTCACTCTCGTAATGATTTCTCATATCTACAAGAATGGTGTTTTCATCTTCTATTAATTCGTTAAATTGAATAGCATCTACGTGTCTACCTTTATTGGTAACGTCGAAAGTCTCATCGTTTAAACCATCGGCAACAATTTTATCACGGACTTTAACTTTCAGTTTTAAAAACGACATATTATCCTGCTCTACAGCAATATTTAGCCTAATATCTTTTAAAAATGAAATACTATCAAGATGGGTTTTAAATTCATTGAAGCGATCTGCCGGCAAGGATAACTGGGCATTAATTCCTTCGTGGGCGACATATATTCTACCAAGAACGTCTAAAGCGTCCCAAGTAATAAATAACTGATCTCTAAATGATTGAGGGTTTTCGATTTTGGCGTACTGGTAGAAGGAGAGTGTTAATCGATCTTTTCCTGCTTCTTCGATTAACTCTGCACGTTCTTTAGCACTTAATTTATTGTACAGTTGCATGCTATACTAATGTGTTTAAGGTTAAAAAATATTTTGCAAAGGTACTGCTTTTAGATAAAACACTAAATTTTATCCCCAAAAAAGCACTTTATAGTTTGCTATTGGCTGAAAAGGTTAACTCAATTCTAGACTTTTAGGACATACGATATTTTTAGTTCTCACTATTTTTACGTACTTTATTAGAGGCTGAAAAAGGTTGCATTATAAAATTGTTAGATGACCAAAGAAATAGTATTTTAGCAACTCTTATTTCAGTAAAAAAACACAATTAGATGAGCAAGGAAAAAGAAGCAAAATTAAAAGCACTACAACTAACTTTAGATAAACTAGACAAGACTTACGGAAAAGGTACCGTAATGAGAATGAGTGATAAAGCCGTGGTTGAGGTTGAAGCGATACCAAGTGGATCTTTAGGTTTAGATTTAGCTTTAGGCGTAGGAGGATACCCAAGAGGTCGTGTTATAGAAATATACGGACCAGAATCTTCTGGTAAAACAACATTAACATTACATGCCATTGCCGAAGCACAAAAAGCTGGAGGTATTGCTGCATTTATTGATGCAGAGCATGCTTTCGATAGATTTTACGCTGCAAAATTAGGTGTAGACATAGATAACTTAATTATTTCTCAACCAGATCACGGAGAGCAAGCGTTAGAAATTGCAGAGAACTTAGTGCGTTCTGGAGCTATAGATATTGTAGTTATTGACTCGGTTGCCGCGTTAACACCAAAAAGTGAAATTGAAGGTGAAATGGGAGATTCTAAAATGGGATTACATGCCCGTTTAATGTCTCAAGCCCTTCGTAAGCTTACAGGTTCTATTAGCAAGACAAACTGTACCATGTTTTTTATTAACCAATTACGTGAAAAGATTGGTGTTATGTTTGGAAACCCAGAAACAACAACAGGTGGTAATGCATTAAAATTCTATGCCTCTGTACGTTTAGACATTCGTAGATCTACTCAGATTAAAGATTCTGATGGAAACGTTATGGGTAACAAAACCAAAGTAAAAGTGGTTAAAAACAAAGTGGCTCCACCATTTAAAATAGCAGAATTCGACATTATGTACGGACAAGGTGTTTCTAAGGTAGGAGAAATTTTAGATTTAGCAGTAGAATTAGAAATTGTAAAGAAAAGTGGATCATGGTTTAGCTACCAAGACACAAAACTAGGACAAGGTCGTGATGCTGTGAAAGTCATGATAAAAGATAATCCAGAATTATTTGAAGAACTTGAAATTAAAATCAAGGACGCCATTAAAGCGATGAAAGAATAATTAATTCGCATTTAAACACAGTAAGGTCTTACCTTAAAACTGTTCGAAAAGATTAAATCCCGATTTATTTTCGGGATTTTTCATTTTTCGACGCAACCTTTTTAAAATTTTACATCTATAAATAAACCCTTTAAATTTATAGACATGAAAAAATTACTTTTATTATTTGCAGCAACATTAACGCTAGCATCTTGCGATTCTAGTGACGACGACACAGATTACTATTTCGATGCTGTACCAACAGTGTCTGCCGATGTTCCAGCAACTATGGTGACCGACCAAACTTATAAAATTACTATAGATTATAATCAGCCAACAACGTGTTACTCTTATGCCACTACTAATATCGAAAGCAGTGTTGAAGAAACTGAAAACGAAGACAATCCTGACGAAGAACCAACGGTAACAAAAATTATAACATTTGCAGTTATTAATAAAATTGAAGTGAAATCGGGTGACGAATGTGAAGATTTAGACGCCATCGCACAAACTCCAGTAAATTTCGAAACTCTAGAAACAGGATCGTATATTTTTAGATTCTGGGCAGGTCTAGACGAAGATGGAGAAAGTATTTTCTTAGAATATCCTGTTCAAATTTCTGAATAAACCTATATTAAAAAAATAAACTCATGAAAAAATTACTATTATTATTCGTAGCCACTTTAACATTGGCATCTTGCGATACAAACGACGATTATTCTTCTAACTTCACTTACGGTGTAATACCTACAGAATCTGCAGATATACCAGACGACATGGAAGTAGGAAAAATATACAGAATTACAGTAGATTATGTTAGACCAACAAACTGTTATAGTTTTTACACTCTAGATTACCGAAGAAGCACTGAAGACATAGAAGATGCTAATGGCGAATTAATTGACACTCAAGTGAGAACTGTAGCTGTAATTAATAGAATCTTCACAGAAGAAGAGTGTGAAGAACTAGACGAAACTACTCAAGTATATTTTGATTTTGAACCAATAACTGCAGGGCCATACGTTTTTAGATTTTGGACTGGAGAAGACGAAGATGGAGAAGGTATATTTTTAGAATACGAAACTGAAGTTTTAGAATAAAATAAAATAATAACGAACTAATAACGACCTTTGAGTTTAGACCAGCTCATACATAAATGTAAACGGAATAACCTTAAAGCACAAAGTGAATTATATACGCTCTTTTCTAGCAAATTATATTCCGTCTGTTTAAAGTATTCGCGTAACACGGCAGAAGCTCAAGACAATCTGCAAGATGCCTTTTTGACTATATTCAGTAAAATATCTCAATATAATAACACAGGCTCTTTTGAAGGTTGGTTAAAGCGCATTGCAATAAATACAGCATTACAGCGCTATCGCGAAAAAGGTGTTTTCGATATTATAAATGACGATATTGTTGATGAAACCATAGAAGTTAACGACCATGAGGATATCTCGTTAGATTATCTTTTAAAACTCATTCAAACATTACCTAACAGGTATCGATTGGTCTTTAACCTTTATGTTTTAGACGGTTTTTCGCACAAAGACATTTCCGAAATGCTTAAAATTTCTATTGGAACGTCAAAATCTAATCTAGCTAGAGCTCGGAAAATATTGCAAGAAAAAATCGAAAAAGACAACTCAAATCTTGAATCACATTCTGTATAAATGAATGATAAGAAAAACATAGACCGTTTATTTCAAGAGCGCTTAAAAGACCTTGACGTTCCCCCAAACCCAGAAGTCTGGAATGCTCTCGAAGCGAAATTAAAAGAACAAAACAAGCCAAAACGGGTTATTCCAATATGGTGGCGCGCTTCTGGTGTTGCCGCTATTTTAGTATTGTTACTAGCTATTGGAAACTTTATTTATAAGGCAAATAATTCTACAATTACATCACCTAATATTATTGCTGACACCCCAATTTCTACTAAAATAGATTCTGAAAGCAACGTGACAATTACTCAAGATAAAGATGAACCAAGAGACGACTCCAATTCAGAAACTCCGCATAGCACAGATAAACAACCTCATCTAAATAAAGAAGAAAATTCAACTTCTATTGCGAATAAAACTAATTCTGCCAAAAATGCGAATGAAAACATTTTAGCAACACACAAACCTGTAAAAGAAAAAAAATCATCTACCCCGAATGCACTCGTAAAACAGGATTACAATGCGAAGGAGGAATCAATTTTAGACACGCCTTCTAGAACTAAAACCCACAATAGAGTTATAGATTCAACAAAAGATGCCCAAATCGTTTTAAACGACAAGGAAACGCCTTCTAACCCTGTACTTGAAGAAAACTCAACGTTAGATACTCTAAGCATAGAAGATGCCATAGCTGCCACTAAAACACTTCCAAAACAAGATGGAAGACCTAAAAAGTGGAACGTTCACTCCAACCTTGCACCAGTATTTTATGGTAGCACAGGAGAGGGCTCACATCTAGACGATCAGTTTGTAAACAATAGTAAATCTGGAGAGATTAATACCAGTTATGGAATTGGTGTTGGATATGCTATTAACAACCGTTTAAAAATAAGATCAGGCGTTAACAACTTAAAACTAAGTTTTAATACTAACGATGTCTTTTTATTTGAGAATCCGGGGCTTGTAAACAGTAAAGAAACGCCCAATTTACAGCATTTATCTTCAGACAATCAGGCCCAAAATCTAACTTTTATTAGCTCGGATAAAGTCGATACTAATATCGCGAGCAACTCCCTAGCAAAATCCAGTGAGAAAGGTACGATAAACCAGAATATAAATTATTTTGAAGTACCTTTAGAAATTGAATATAATATTTTAAATACACGTTTTGGAATTCATGTAATTGGCGGATTTAGCACATTTATATTAGGCGATAATAGGATTTATTCCGAAGTTAATTCTAATAAAACCTTTATAGGAGAAGCTACAAATATTAATGATATAAGTTTTAGCACCAATTTTGGAATTGGTTTTGATTATAATTTTTCAAAACGATTCTATTTAAATTTAGAACCTACTTTTAAATATCAATTAAATGCTTTCAATAATACTTCAGGAAACTTTAAACCCTATATTATAGGAGTCTACACCGGTTTTAGTTATAAATTTTAATACGCTTTAATACTTTTATGGAGCTTAGCGCACTACTGTCGTCAGGCTCTTTTCATTTTGAAATTCATACAACTGGTTAAGAATAATGTCCCGAGACTCTTCTTTTAAAACTTTAACCTCTTTTAATGTTAATCCTTCCGTATTTAAGAATTTGTGAACGCAAACACGCATTTGACCTGGACTACCACTAAAAATATCGAATGAGAAACGCGCTTTATTATCTGCAAATGTAATAGGTACAACTGGAATTTGATGATTAATGGCCAGGCGAAATGCACCATCTTTAAAACCATCTAAAAGAATATCCTCTTCGGAAACACCGCCTTCAGGAAATATACAAACACTTAAGCCTTGCTGTAATCTATGTTCTGCTTGCTTAAACACACCATGTCTACTTCTAAGACTATCACGATCTACTAATATACAAGTTCGCTTATAGAAAAATCCGAATAACGGTATTTTTGCAAGTTCCTTTTTACCCACAAATACAAATGGATTTTTTACCGTAACTAGCATGAGCATAATATCGGTCATTGATGTATGATTTGCGATAAACATATAGCTTTTACCGCTCTGTGGGACCTCTTCTCGTTCTATCTTCCAACGAAACCCCATACCTATTAAAATAAATTTAGACCACAATCTAGCCATCTTAAAAAAGTAAGGATACCAAGATTCTTTTAAAATTGAAATTAAAAGAAAAGGGAAAAGTAAAAGTATAGGAATTGCTACAAGGATGTAGAACCATACTCTATACAAAATCCATAAAATATATTTATAAAACGCCATACCTTGTCAAAAATACACATTTGTATTGAAGTACAAGTACTGAATGTAGGTAATAAAACAGCTTTTTAAACACAAAAAAAAGACCTCTGAAAACAGAGGCCTTTTAAAAATTATGTGAATGTTATTTTTAGTTTATAACTTTCTTAGTCACTACCACATTACCTTCTAAAACTACAGAAGTTAGATAGATTCCTTTAGAAAATTTAAAGGATTCACTAAGCTCCTTACTTTGTCCATTAGGTTTAAATGAAGTCACTTTTTTACCACTTATATCGAATACATTAACCGCTTTAATATTTTTTAATGATTTTACATTTAAAACATCATTAATAATATTAACGTAGGTTGATGACGCCACACTATCTTCTATAGAAAGTGTCTGTTCGAAACGTAAGATAAAACGATCTTTAATATCTCCTTGTTCTCCAGAAAACTCATATGGAGAAGATCTTAAATCATGCTCTAAATTAAGGTAGGTATCTTCAAGATAAATACCACGTGCATTATCCATAAATTCAGAACCTTGTAAATCACCTATTGCAATTTTATAACTTCCAGTTGTAGGAAGATTAGCACCTAAAGGAATAAAATCTGAAGCAGAAAAAGGTAATGGACGCCCTTGAATAACCATTTTAGAATCTTCTACCATAGTATAAAGATCTAACCCTTGCATATCAGAATACGCATCGTACATTCTATCTTTTCCTAAAGTAGCACCTTGTACATAACCTATTAATGCACTTGCAGAAGCATTACTAGCGTCTATTAAACTTAACCATACTAGTTGCTTTTCATTGTTAGCTGTAGTTTCCACATTTGTTTTAAAGAAATGTGAGTTATCATAAGCCATACCATCTTCGTCGTATCTGATGTCGTTTGTAAACACCGCCTTTCCTTCTGCAGCACCTTCAGCTAACTGTACGTAAAACCCTTGTCCTGAAGAAATATTTCCAACTGTAGCTTGAGGTGGGTTAGCTCCTGTTGCATTATAACTAATATATTGCTCATTATAGTCATATACCAAATTCTGATACGGAGCTCCCGATAACGTTGACGCTACATTCGAAATTTCTAAATTATTTGCATACAGACGAATATTTCCGTTTAACAAAGTGTTTTTAGCTAAGAACTCATCTGCACTTATCGCTGACGGATATGGGTTACCTATGATATTCCAATTTTTAAGTTCCGCTTTTGCATTAGCATCACTTGTTTTTAACACATCTATCGAGATTGTTCCGTTAAGCGGTGTACCTCCAAAATTAGCAGTAAACCCACTAGGTTGAAAATTAGATGGAACAAGAACTGCGTACCCCTTAGCGTTCGACATTAATCCGCTAGTAAAAGTCCAATCCCCTAATGTACCTTTTTTAACATCCCATAAATAAGCATTACTAGTATATGGTGATGATAAATTTGTGATATTATAATCTTTTACTGGAGTAGACCAAATAATGAAATCTTTAATACCAGTTGCATTACGTTGCATTATAATATTACCTCTATTTATATTTTCACTTGAGACATCGTTAATTTGAATTAAACTAGAGCTATCTTCAAAGGTTAAACTACCTCCTGCTTCTACATTTACGTTACCTGTTAGTTTTAAAACAGAACCTGAAGGGATTGTAGCATTACTAGTTGAAGGCACGACACAATCACACCCCTCTAAATCAGCAACTTCATTATAATCAGAAGAAAAAACAAATCGCCTATCTTCTGGCTTAACAGTAATTCCTGCTTTAACATAAGAAGGAGGTAGTTCCCATTTACTTCCATCCCAAAAAACAGGAGTTCCTCCATGAATTAATTTAATTGGTACAATAACAGAACCAAATGAATTTGTTGCCTTTAACTTATATGTACCGAAAGTATTTGTATTAATTTCCCCCGGAATTGTATAAGAATTAGAAGTTGCTCCAGGAATGATATCGTTAAATTTATACCACTGATAAGTAATTTTTTCTTCCGGAGTTCCTGTATCCCCACCAGAAACACCTGCAGTACCTGTAAATGTAACCGATTTAGTTGTAGGTACCTCACACACATATTTAGAAACAGGATACTCTTTAAATACTGGTGTTTTAATATTAAACGATCCACGATTATAAGCTAAAAAGGCAAGATCTGCCGTTCCACCCGCGACCATATTAATATTGTTAATATCTGCTACATTACTCTCATTAATACCAAAATCTTCGAATCTAAATGCTGCCATACGAATAGGCCTTTCTTCATTTGGTGTGAAAGTTCTTCTTTTAGGCTCTGCCAAACCATAGTTTATTCCTGATGCAAAAGTATATAAGTCCAATCTCCAATACGCTAATAGAGCATCACCTTCAGGTTCCGTTTGCTCCTTAATTGTTAGTTTTAT
Source organism: Formosa sp. F44 (assembly GCF_056238645.1). The sequence goes on along the minus strand of NZ_JBWDLJ010000002.1, from coordinate 258,976 downwards.
TGGTTTCCCTACAACATTTCCTGAGTTATCTGTGTAATAGTAAACATCTGTACTACCCGCTTGCGCTATTTGAGTAATTAGAAAGTCAGGTGCTTTATCTTCAACAGCACCTAATTGCCCACCACTACTGTAGAATTGCACATCAGCTAATTGATTAAAATTAGTTACACCAGTACCCATATCTAATCCATTTACACCATCAATAAGTACTTCGTAAATATTCGCATCCAAAATTTCAGGAGAAGTGATTTCAGCTCCTTCACCTACTTCTCCATCAATCATATCAGCCATTGCTAAATAATTTTGATTATAAGTTACTCCGTCCAAACCATTAGTACTGTAAGCATAAAATAGTTGTGAATCAAACACCACCCCATTGGCTGAAAGTAAAGCATCATCTACACCTGTAGAATATGTAACCCCATTATAAGTAAAGGCTAATAAATCATGGCTAGTATTCGGTTTTAGATCTTCGTTTGTAGGATCTGCCTTCCATTGAGAAGATCTCCAAAACCCATTATAGGTTGTAAAAATCTCTGTGATTTTCGCTACATTACTAGTTTCTCCATTTTCAAGTATTTTATGAATTGGGGCAATATAATCAACATTAATACCTGAAGCTACCCCTCCAACTTTTAATACCCCTGTCACATCAGTTTCAGTAGATTGACCAATTCGAAAAGTCATTTCAGTACTACTTACCAATATTTTACTACCAGTAGTAATGGATATACCTGGAATACTTACAGCAGTAGTAGATGTAAAGCCGGATCCTATAACGGTTACCGTAGAGTTAGTTGTTACCCTTGTAGGGTAAACTCCCGTAACAGTTTGGGCAATAAGCCCCTGTATTGAAGCCATAAAAGCCATTGCAAATAGCATGCTTTTAAACCAATTATTATTCTGTAGTTGTGTAATTTTTTTTTTCATAAGTTAAAGATTTAGGTGAACATTTAAAAGCTAAAAAATGAACCTTTTTTTGTTATAAATTGATTAATGGTAAATAATTATTTTTTGATTTTATAGACAAACCAACAAACTGTATGTATAATTAATTAATTAATTAATTTTTTATTGATCACATTTCCGTTTTCTAAGGTAATGTTTACAATATAACCACCGTTAGCAAAAGGAAAAGAAGAACTAAACTCATTAGACTTCAAAATATCTTGGAAATTTTGAATACGTTTACCACTGAAATCAAAAATTTTAATGTCCTTTATCGTTTTAGTCGTTCTCACATATAATGTAGCATCCTTAATGTAAACATATGTGTTGTTTGATATATCTTCACCTACAGACAATGTGGTAGAGGCGACATATTTCAACACAAAACGATCATTAACGACTCCCGCAGTCGCTGTAAATGAATATGGAGAATGTCTTAGATCATGCTCAATATTTAAATATGTATCTAGTAAATAAATATCTTGACCGTCGTTTTCGAACAAAGACCCTTTTAGATTATCAATACCAATTTGATAGGAACCATTTGCCACTACTTGAATTCCTAATGGCACTTCGTCTGCATCTGAAAAAGGTAATGAACGCCCCTGAATAACCATTTCTTCATCTGAAATTAAAGAATATATTTTAAAATCGTCTCCTCCAGCAGGTGCATCGAAAAGTCTATCCTTTCCTGTAGTCGCTCCATTTACATATCCTATTAATGTGCTCTGTGATAATTTTTTATCATTCACCAAATTTAACCATAACAGCTGTTTTTCTTCTGAACTCACAACATTGCCCCTAAAAAATTCATTATTATTATATGCGTTTTCTGAATTATTATAACGCAATTCATTTGTAAATTCTACAGTACTATCTGCGGAACTATTTAACTTCACAAAGAATGATTGCCCTGACGCAATATTCCCATTAAAAGTTGGTGTAGAAGACCCTGTGCCATTCACTTTTATATATGAATCGATATAATTATATCCAAAATTTTCATAAAAACCACTGTCTCCCCCTTGTGCGACCCCATTATTATGCGTCCAAATTCTTACGTAACCGTCTAAATTGGTATTTAACACTAGAAAATCAGTAACATTTATAGCTGAAGGGTAAGGGTTACCTATTAAATTAAAATCTCTATTTCCTTCTTCTGCAGGCAATGTTCCTTTAGATTTTTTCACAGGAATAGTTATTTCCCCAGTATTAGGTACTCCTGTAAATGTCGTTGTAAAAGGCGCAGCATTAGGCACTCGTGCAATATACCCTGATCCTGGAACCATGATTTCACTACTAACACTTATCCAATCTCCTGTGCTTCCATTAGCATTAACAGAAGTAGGATCCCATTTAAAAGTTCTAGAGGTTGGAATATTAGAGACATCAAACCCTTCAACAGGCGAAGACCAATATACATAATCGTAAAGTTTTATGTTTTCTGGTAAACGCTCTACATTAATATCCCCTGTATTTTTATATTTGTCTTTCTCGTCGTTGTCATAGTCGTCTTTTATTTGTACCAAACTTGCGTTATTTTTAAGAGTGAAAGTTCCTGCCGGAATTGTATAATTATTCGTATTGTCATCTTCATCAACAACGTATCTCTCTGCTTCAACGATTATATTATTATACAATACAATTTTACTATCTTCTTTAATTATAACATTATTTCCCGCTGGCACAAAACAATCACAAGCTAAAAGATCTGCTACTTTATCATACCCATCAGAAAAAATTAATTTTCTATCCTCATCCGCAACAGTTATTTCATACCCCGTTTCTGTATATGCCGAAGGTAAATTCCATGTTTCAGATGCATTATTCCATGTGGTAGGCACCCCACCTTCAGACAGTGTAACAGGTAATAAAGAACTCCCATAACCGTTTGAAACTTTCAATCTATAGGTTGCTAAATCATCTATATCTACGTCGGTAATTGATAAATTATCCGATGTCTTCCCATCTATTTCTTCATTATACTTAAACCATTGATAGCTCAAATTTTCTAAAGGATCTGCGCTCGAACTTCCCTCAATACCAACAACAGCCTTAAACTCAACATCCTTCGTACTAGGAATACGACATATGTATCTGGATACCGGATATTTTTCGACTTCAGGAGACTTAATTTCGAAAGCAGATGTATTATACGCTAAAAAAGCAATATCTGAAGTTCCTTCTGCTCCCAAGTTTATATTATTAACATCTGCAATGTTAGTTGCATTTAAACCAAAATCCTCCAATTTTAAAGCGAGCATCTTTAACTCTCGACTTTCATTTGATGTGTATGACCTACCTAATGGAGTAGCAACGTCAAAATTAGTACCGGGAGGAAAGCTATACAAGTCCACTCTCCATTCTGCTAAATTTTTCCCGTTTTTATCTATATACATTTGTACCGGATTCCCTACAACATTCCCTCTAATGTCTGCGTAATAATAGATATCACTACCTCCAGCTTGAGCTACCTGTGTAACTATTAGATCCGGAATCGCATCTCCAATAGCCCCTACTTGACCGTTACCACTAAAAAAACGAATACTTGAAGATCTATTAAAATTAGTAACCCCTGTCCCCAAGTCTAAACCATTTTTACCACCAGTAACAGCATCTAATATTGTGTATCCTAATATCTCTGGAGAGGTTATCGTTCTACCTTCACCCACTACCCCATCTATTAAGTCTGCCATTAAAAGGTAATTCGCACCACCAGTAATTCCCTGAATTCCATTGGTAGAATATGCTTTATAATTCTGAGGGGTGTAACTAACACCTTTACTTGTAAGCAAAGCATCATCTACCCCTGTAGAATAAGTGACACCTTTGAAAGTAAAAGCTAATAATTCATGCCTATCATTAGGCCATGTATTTTCATTAGCACTATCGTACCAGCTCGATTTCCAATACCCCGCATTATTATAATCCCAATTAGTATATATTTCTGTTATTTTATCAAATGAAGACCATTCACTACCTTTTTTGACATATCCAATATAATTAATAGTATTTACAGAATTAGGAACGGGAATATTAGTATTAGTATTTTCATCAGGTTTATATGTAAGGGTAAGTTCTCCTGTTTTATCGTTGGCACCTTCTATTTCGTTATAGTCAATTTCAAATGTCATTTCAGTAGTACTAACATATTTATTTGCTCCTACCGTTATCCCATTACCGACATTAACACTTATTTTAGGTACATTAGATATAGAAAATCCAGTACCTATAACCGTCACGGTGGTTTTAGCTGTCACCCGAGTCGGGTATACATCTGTAACCGTAAATGTCTGTGCCAAAACCGAAGTGGTAGTAAATAACAACAGCAAAACGGTCAGGATTTGTTTAGAGATTATGTTATAAAGTAAAAGAAAAGTAATTTTTTTCATAAGTAGGATTTTTTTATTAAGACTATAAAACCACGGTTCACTTTTGGGAGAATTAAAGCATAATGGTAAATTGTAGTACAAAATTAACAAATAGATTAGTTCAAGCAAAAAATTTAGCCTACTTGCAAATTAATTCCTATGAACGGCTAAATACCTGTGTTTTATTATACTTATCAATGAACAAAAACCTCTAATCCAAGCAAAGACAAGCTACATTAAGTCACTCACATTAAGACAACTCCATTAAAAATATTAATTTACCTAAACCATTAAAAGAACTAAATAAGTACGCTTCACAATAAAGATACCGCTTATTTAAATAATGGCATAAATTAATCATACAAATAGGGTCATAATTAAACGCTACAAAAGGTTTTAGACGAGATTGATTTTTTATTTAAAACAATTACCTTTGCGATTCAATCAGTATAATTATCATGGCAAGAATTTTAACCGGTGTACAAAGCACTGGAACACCACATTTAGGAAATTTATTAGGAGCAATTATTCCTGCAATAAAAATGTCTGAAATAGACACAAACGAATCGTATTTATTTATTGCAGACATGCACTCTTTAACTCAAATTAAAGATGCAGAAACCCTTAGACATAACACCTATTGTGTTGCCGCCACCTGGCTTGCCTTTGGTTTAGATATTGAAAAAGTAGTGTTTTATAGACAAAGTGATATTCCAGAAACCACAGAATTAAGCTGGTATTTAAGCTGTTTTTTTCCATATCAGCGCTTAACCTTAGCACATGGTTTTAAAGATAAAGCCGATCGTTTAGAAGATGTAAACGCAGGCTTATTTACGTACCCTATGCTAATGGCTGCAGATATTCTTTTATACGATGCCGAAATCATTCCGGTTGGTAAAGACCAATTACAGCATATTGAAATGACACGCGATGTGGCTTCACGTTTTCATGCTAAAATGGGAGAAACATTTGTGCTTCCAACAGGTAAAATTCAGGAAGACGGTATCTTAATCCCGGGTACCGACGGTGCCAAAATGAGTAAGAGTAAAAATAACCTGATTAATATATTTCAAACCGACAAGAAATTACGCAAGCAAGTAATGAGCATTCAAACCGACAGCACACCACTTGAAGATCCTAAAGATTGGAGCACATGTAATTGCTTTGCCATTTATAAATTATTGGCTTCTGAAGAGCAAATTGCAACTATGAAAGCCAATTACGAAAATGGTAATTATGGTTACGGACACGCAAAACAGGCGCTTTTTGAGTTAATCGTAGAACGTTTTGCCAACGAACGTGAACGTTTCGATTATTACATAAATAACCTTGAAGAAATAGATAAAGCACTGGCTGTTGGTGCTGCAAAAGCAAAACTAGTAGCTCAAGACACTTTAAGTCGCGTACGTGCTAAAGTTGGGTATTAATAGCCCTCTTGTTTTTGTATATTTACAAGCATATAGTTCCCCTAAATTATAGAAATATGCTTCAATTAAAACACACATTATTTGTATTCCTTTTTGTGAGTATTCATTATGGATATTCACAAGAAGGTTTACATTTTTCAATTAATAATCAATTATATCTAAAAGGAAACTCTGCTCTTATAGGCAATAATATTGTTAGTGAACATGCCACTAAACCTTTTAACGATAGAGCCATTTTTAACGATAAGATAAAAATGGAATATATAGATGTCGACGATAATAAAGAGACATTTAGTTCCAGTCAAGCTGTATTGACACTTCCCGAAAATTCACAAAAAATAGCATATGCCGCACTGTATTGGAGTGCCATTTATAAATACGACAAGGGTAGCAAACGCTCTTTTAACAACCAAATGGTTTACAAAGGAAACGATAAACGCTCGCTAGACGTTAATACTATTCTATTTAAAACACCACAAGGGGAATACACAGAAGTTAAAGGATTAACTGTTTACGATAGCTACTTAAACTCCGCTTTTAACGACTCAAAACCATATGTGTGTTATTCGGATGTCACTGAATTATTACAAGAAACTGAAACCGTAAATGGGAATTACACTGTTGCCAATATTAAAGCCACAGAGGGATACGTTTCCGGAGGTTGCTCAGGAGGTTGGCTACTTTATGTGGTTTATGAAAACCCAGATGATAAACCTAAATATTTTACCACCTATAACGGGTTTTTAGAAGTCGATAAAGAGACCGTCCACATTAATTTTTCCGACTTTAAAACAAATGAAGCAGGCGATATAAAAACATCTTTGTCCATAGGTGCATTGGAAGGCGACCAGAAATTTAAAACAGATGTTTGTAATGTGTACGATAATTTAAAAAATGAATACATCCCACTTTCAAACAAGTTGAGAGCAGAAGATAATTTTTTTAATAGCACCATTACTATAGACGATTTATACTTTAAAGATCGCACCCCTAGCAGTATGAATACGCTTGGATTCGATTTGGCCAAAATTGAAATACCAAACGAAAACAATAATATCCTGTCTAATAATAGCTCGGAATTAACCATTGAATTTAAAACAAAAGCCGATCGGTTTTATTTGTTTTTCGTGGCGTTCGAAACCGAAATCAGTCCGATTTATTTAGAAAATAAAAATGCTGATTATTATATGACGGTAGATATTGACACGTATGCACTGCCACAAGAAAAAGACTTAGAACGAATTAAAAGTTTAAAGTCTACTTCTATCCCTAATTTAAAAGCGGGATATTATTTAGTCTCGAATGTGTTTTCTGTTGAAGACAATGCTAAAAACTGGAAAAAATTCTTAACAGAGAAAGGTCTAAAACCCAGATCGTACAAAAACCCAATAAATAATTGGGATTATATCTACTTAGAAACGAATGAAGATCCAGAAGTAGTGTATCTAAAACAACGAGAATTATCGCGTTTGGATTTTTTTGAAGATTTATGGATTCTAAAAATAAACATGTAATGTGTTAAATCAGTTCAAAAAGCTTGCCCGGCAACGGGCGCACAACGCCTTTTAACTCCATATTTAATAAAATACCTGCAACTTTAAAAATAGGTAAACCACAGGCAATAGCAATGGCATCTAACAATTGCTTATCCGATTTTTTCAAAAAATCAAAAATCAGAGTTTCCTGATCGTCTAGCTCTACAAACAATTGTTTTTGGATTACTTTTTGTTCCTGTTCTATATCCCAATTTAGCATGTAAGCTACATCTAGTGGTGTGGATAATAATTGTGCCTTTTGCTGTTTAATTAAATCGTTGCACCCTTTACTCAAACTATCCGTAGTTCGACCTGGCACGGCAAACACATCGCGGTTGTAAGAATTAGCAATATCAGCGGTTACCAAGCTACCGCCACGCTCTGCAGATTCAACCACAATAGTTGCGCTACTTAATCCTGCAATAATTCGATTACGTTTTAAAAAGTTATTGCGATCAAAAACAGAAGTACTCCAGAAATCGGTTAAGAAACCACCATGTTTTTCAACTTCGGCCACATATTTTTTATGCACTTTTGGGTAGGTTTGGTTTAAACCATGTGCCAAACATCCTACTGTTTGTAATCCGTTTTTCATGGCCGCCTTATGTGCAGTTATATCCGTTCCGTAAGCAAAACCAGAGATAATTACGGGATTGAAAGGCACGAGTTCTTCAATTAACTTTTCACAAAAAGCAATACCACTAGTCGTAATTTTTCGTGTTCCCACAATGCTAATAATTCGTTGCGACTGCAATTGTACAGTTCCCGACTGAAACAACAAAATAGGTCCATCGATACAATGTTTTAGTTTTTCAGGATACGCACTACTTTCAAAATATAAACAGCAAATATTATTTTCTTTTATAAAATCCAACTCATTTTCTGCCGCTTTTAAATGCGTATCTAAATTTAGCCCATTTAATCTTACGGTTCCTATACCATCAATCTTTGCGAGGATATGTTTTTTCTCTTTAAACACAGCTTGAGCAGAACCGCAATGCGCTATTAATTTTTTAGCCCCCACATCTCCAATATTGGGAACGTGTTGCAATGCTAAAACACATAAAAGTTCATCGTCAGTCATAATTACATCAAGCTAAATTCTTCTTTGTAAAATATATTTAATCCATTACCGTAAATTAAACAATTGATTCTTAACACACAAGAAACTAATTACTTTGCTGTTAATAAAAAAGTGAAATCCCATCTTTGACCGCACTAAAATTTGATTAACTTTGTAATTATGCAATTAGAAACTTACATAAGCGACTTATTATATCGTTACGAATGTGTTATCGTTCCTGAATTCGGAGCGTTTTTAACCCAACGTGTCTCTGCTAAGATAAATGCAGACACTAATACGTTTTTTCCACCTAAAAAAGTCATATCCTTTAATGAGCAAATTCAGAACAATGATGGTCTTTTAGCGCATTATATTGCAGATGTTGAAAAAATTCCTTTCGAAATTGCTTTAGATAAAATCAAAAATCGCATTAGTTCGATTAAATCTCAATTGGTTGAAAAGGAAAGTGTTTCATTACAAAACATTGGTAAACTAGCTTTAAATGAAGAAGGTAAAATTATATTTGAACCTTTTAATCACCTAAACTATTTAACAGATGCTTTTGGATTAAACCAAATGGTTTCTCCTGCTATTTCAAGAGAAGAATATAAGCGTGAGGTAGAAGCTATTGAAAAGGTTATTCCGCTTACTATTACACCAGAACGTCGTAAAACTAGACCTTATTTACGTTACGCTGCGATTGCAGTATTAGCTTTAGGAGTTAGCGGATTTTTAGGTTCTAAATATTATGTGAATCAGGTAGAGAATCATAATCAAATTGCACAAGAAACAGCTAACACCCAGTTAGAACACAAGATTCAAGAGGCAACATTTGTTATTGAAAATCCATTAACTGCAGTTAGTTTAACAGTGACTAAACCTGTAGGAAGCTACCACATTATTGCAGGTGCTTTTCGTGTAGAAGAAAATTGCGATAAGATTATAGCCGACTTAAAAGCAGAAGGTTTTAATGCCAGAAAAATTGGTGTGAACAAATACGGTTTACATCAGGTGGTTTTCAACAGTTTTGAAAACAGAAAAGAAGCTCTAGATGCCTTGCGTAACATTCGCGAGAACAACAATCCACATGCTTGGATGCTTGTAAAAGATTTAGAATAAAACAATATATTTATAGCCTATTAAGCGTTATTGGAAAACCATCCTCTAACGCTTTTTTTATGCGGTAAATGGAATTAAAATTTGAAAGTCACCCCCTACGTTGTACCTTTGGACGAAATACAATTTTATGACACCAAATACAGCCGGAGCTACAAAAACAACATTAACAGATCTTGTCTTACCAAGCGAAACTAATCCTTTAAACAACCTATTTGGAGGGGAGTTATTAGCGCGTATGGATCGTGCTGCAAGTATTTCTGCGCGTCGCCATTCTAGACGATTTGTAGTTACAGCTTCTGTGAACCATGTGGCATTTAATCGTGCTATTCCTTTAGGGAGTGTTGTAACTGTAGAAGCGAAGGTTTCAAGAGCCTTTAAGAGTTCTATGGAAGTCTATATAGATGTTTGGACGGAAGATCGCGAATCGGGTCTTAAAACCAAGGCAAACGAAGCTATCTATACGTTTGTAGCCGTAGACGAAACTGGTCGCCCTATTCCTGTTCCCGAAATTATTCCTGAAACTAAAATTGAAAAATTGCGTTACGAAGGTGCTTTAAGACGTAAGGAACTAAGCTTAGTTTTAGCTGGTAAAATGAAACCTAATGAAGCTACAGAATTAAGAGCTTTATTTTTAAATGATAAATAAAACTCTTAAAACTACATTTTATACAACCATAACGAAGGATCTTGCGTTGTACTTTCTTTAAAAATACTAAAGCTTAATGTGGTATCGCCTGTTGCGCTATTTGTAAACACTTGTCCAATAGCCTGACTCGTTGTTACTTTATCTCCTTTTTTAACGTATACTTTCGATAAGTTTTTATAGGCGGTAAAGTAGTTACCATGTTGTACTAAAACCGTTGGATTCCCTTTTTTCTGTACAATAATAGCGTACACTTCACCATTAAATACCGAGCGCACTTCTGTACCAGGACTCGTAGCAATACGTACACCATTACTATGTATGGTCGCAGATTTTACAATCGGGTGTGGCTGATCTCCATAACGTAATTTAACCACGCCCTTATCTACTGGCCAAGGTAACTTGCCTTTATTTGCTATAAAACTCGCTGCTAAATTCTTAGCTTCTGGCGTCAAAGTAAAGCTTTTTGATGTCGAGCTTTTACCGGCTTTTTTATTCGATTTTGCAATAGCTTCACGAATTAAATTTTCAATTTCTCTATCGATACGATCTGCTTCTTGCTGTTTTTGTTTAATCTGAGAAGAATAGGTTTTTAAATCTTTCTGAATGGAAGCAACCAGTTCACGTTGCTGTCTGCGCTCGACTTCTAATTGTGCTTGCGCAATACTATTCTCTTTAATAAGATTCTGCTTGTCTGCTTTCTGCTTTAGTAACTTGGTATTAGCTACTTTTAAATCTTCTGTTTTAATTTTAATAGTTTCGCCTTGCTCCTTTTGGTAGTTGGTATATTGTTTAATATACTGTAAACGCTTGTAAGCCTGTTGAAAGTTGTTAGACGACAGCAAAAACATTACACGACTTTGCTCACTCCTACTTTTGTACGAATGCACAATCATCTCGGCATAGTCCTTTTTAAGGGTCTCTAAATCGTTTCGAAGCTGAGTAATTTCGCGCTGATTTACACCAATTTCCCGAGTTAGTAAATTTGCTTGTTGATTTGTAACTTTAATTAAATTACTACGGACATTAATTTTATGATTTAAATCTTCTATGACCGATAATTGCGATTTCTCTTTCGACTTGTTTTTAAACAGCATACTGTTTATCTGCTCAATTTCTTTGCGCAATTCTTGTCGGCGATTCTCCAACTCTTGCTGCTTTTTACTTTGAGAAAATACAGTTATACTGCTTAATAAGCAGATAAAAATGACGATTAATTTATATTGGGACTGTCTTTTAATCATTTAAATTTAACAGGTTCAAAACCTGACGGAATTTTAAAAGGAAAATTCATATTTTCGTTCAAAGATACAGATTTGAACTCCAATTCTATAATAGTTTCGCTTCTAGCTTCAACAGCATTTATTTTTATAAATTCTGGAATTATTTGACCAGAAACTTCCTGATATTTCACATAGTCAATATCTAATAGACGTTCCGTTTTTGGTTGCGACAATTGTTGCGACATGATTTTAAAATAAGTCGGATTTATAATATAAAACAGCTCGAATACTTTATTTTGTTGTTCCGGCTGCACTAAATACATATCGTCGTAAATAGAAGACACATAGCGCGCTTCTTTTAAATTAAAAAGTGCTTCACCTAGCAATAAATTCTGAACTTTATCAAAATCTAAATCGGTGCCTAAAAAGTCACTTAACAATTTAAAATCGCCTTCAAAAAACGTATTATCTAATTTATTATAAAAACTTACTTTCTCTGGAGTAATCAATAATCTAGCTGCCGAAAACGGACCGTCTAACCAAATGGTTTTATCCTTTTCCATGCGCAACTTTATAGAAACAGATTTCGAATTATCGCCCTGAGAATACATGGCTTTTACCTTAGCAGATAGCGTTTTAAAATTGGCTGCTTGCTTGGCATTTTCTTTTAATAATTGTTTCGTATTTAATTTTAAATTAGCGTCTGTTGCTGTTAATGTTTTAGCCGATTTACATCCAACAGCTATTATTAAAAAAAATACAATTACAATACGAAGTAGGTGCTTCATTACTTTGGAGTTTCTAATTTATTTGCTTTTTCTGTAAAACGTTTTGCTTCATTTGGTTGTTGTAATCCAAGATAAGACTGAGCAATTTGATAGTAAAAATCACTTTCCAAATTCACATCATCAATAATATAATCTAATCCCATATTTAATTGATCTATGGCATCTTTAAAGCGGTTTATTTTATTTAAGGACAAGCCTGCCATTAAATACAATTCGGGTTGAGACGGATACTTGACTAGAGCTTCAGCCGATTTTTTATAAGCTATATCAAATTGTTCTAAATCGATATGAAGCACTATTATATTTCTTGAAACACTATAATTATCGCCTTCTAACTGTAGCGCTTCGGAGTAATATTTAATTGCTTTTTCCTTTTCGCCTTTTGCGATATAATATTGCGCTAATTCTACTAATGTTTTGCTATCGTTAGAATCTCCAACCATTGCAGAAACCTCGACTAAATCTTGCTCGTATTCTGGATGTTCTCCAACAAATCTTACAAAATCGGAAAGCACTAAAACCTTTGCTTCCGCTTTAATTTCGGGGCTTTTCATAGCAATTTTCATAGATTCAATCGCCTTTTCAGGCTCCTGATCGTCTAAGTAAAATTTATATAATGCCAAATGAACCAATTGAGATTCGGGATGAATTTCAAGTAGCTTTTTAGAGGTTTCGAATGCTTTTTCGGTATCACCACTTTCACTATAACGGTAAATTAAAGCGAGATAATTAGATTCTTGATTTGGATCGTTTTCAACACGTTCTTGAAGATTTTCTATTTGTTCTTTCTTCTGTCCAGTTGCATCATAAACTTGATTTCTTAAAAAATCACGACGCGATGAAAGTCCAAACTCCTCATCCAATTCATCTAAAACCTTAATCGCTTCGTCGTAATCCTTAGTTCTAACAAACAAAGCCGCTAAATCTTCCTTATAATCTGGATGATATTCAACCAACTGTTTAAGCGTTTTAATGGCTTTATTATAATCATTCTGATGTACATACACATCGTATAGCTCGTCTAAATACCACTCGTTACCAGGTTCTAACTTTACGGCTTTCTTTAAAGCCTCTTCTGCCGCCCCAAAGTTTTTGAGTTTGTTATAATTCTTGCCCATTTCAAAATAAAGCACAGAATGTGAATCGTCTATTTCAATACATTTTTGAAGCGCTTCAACAGATCTATTATAATTCTCGATACCCTTTTGCTTTAAAGCTTCGAAAAATAACTCTTGAAACTTATCGTCTACTTCCTCTACATTGTCTGCAGACTGAATAGCAACGGTTTCATCTTGGGCATGAGATGCCATGGACACTAAAAATAGTCCCCAAAAACCAAGTATACTAATGGTTTTAAATCTCATGCGCTTTCTTTACTTATTAGTTTAAAACTGAATAATCTCCTATACTAACGGTTTTAAACGCTCCATCAAATTCTACGTAATTACCAATCATAGCATCATCTAAATTAGCGTTTTTAATAGTAGAGTAATTACTAATTATAGTGTTTTTAACAGTTGTATTTGTTAATACACATCCGTTACCAATAGAAACATTGGGTCCTACTGTAGCATCTGTTAACACCACATCTTTCCCGATATAACAAGGCTCAATAATTTTTGAATTATTAAGCACTACAGAAGCATCTACCAATTGTTCTTCGCCATCGGCTTGTAAGAATCCTAACATTTTACCATTAGTTTCTACAGTCACCGCTTTGTTTCCACAATCCATCCACTCATCTACTTGGCCCGTTTTAAAAACTTTACCTTTAGCCATCATCCCTTTAATCCCATCATTAATTTGGTATTCACCTCCATTAATAATGTTATTATCTAATACGTGCTGAAGTTCGTCTTTAAGAACGGCTATATCTTTAAAATAGTATATCCCGATAACTGCTAAATCGCTAACAAAGCTTTCAGGTTTTTCAACTAATTCCACAATTTCTTGGCGTTCATTTAATTTTACCACACCAAACGCTTCAGGTTTATCGACTTGCTTCACCCAAATTACAGCGTCGGCATCTTCATCTAAATTAAAATCGGCACGGATTAAAGTATCCGCATAAGCTACAACTGCTGGACCAGATAAAGACTCCTTAGCACTCATAATGGCATGACCTGTCCCTAAAGGTTGGTCTTGACGGTAAATTGATGCTTTGGCTCCAAGATCGTTTGCCAATTTGGTTAAACTCTCTACAACATCGTCTCCGAAAAATGCAGGATCTCCCAAAATAAATGCAACTTCTTCGATGGGCTGATCTATTACTTTTGCGATATCTTTTACCAAACGGTGAACGATAGGCTGTCCTGCAACAGGAATTAATGGTTTAGGTACAGTTAATGTGTGTGGACGTAATCGCGAACCACGACCGGCCATTGGTACAATAATTTTCATACGGATGCCTGCGAAAGCAGGTGTTTTTTATGATTAAACTTTATTTTTTCTAAGAAGGTACTGTCTACTCTATCTTAATTATATATTTCGCTAAGAAATTATAGGAGGCTACTAATTCTTCCCTGTACTTCCAAATCCGCCTTCGCCTCTAGCTGTTTCAGAAAGCACTTCTACTTCTTCAAATTGGGCTTGTTCATGTCGCGCAAACACTAATTGGGCAATACGCTCTCCATTTTCTATAGTGAAATTTTCGTTAGATATATTAACTAAAATCACCCCTATTTCTCCTCTATAATCGGCATCGATAGTTCCTGGCGCATTTAACACTGTAATTCCATGCTTTGCAGCCAATCCGCTACGCGGGCGAACTTGCGCTTCTATTCCAACTGGTAATTCTATAAATAATCCTGTTTTTACAATAGTACGTTCTAACGGTTTTAAAGTTATCGCTTCTGTGGTTACAGCGCGTAAATCCATTCCCGCTGAAGCTTCTGTTTCATAATGCGGTAATGCATTATCCGATTTATTTATAATTTTTACTATCATTTTATCTTTGTAATAAACGTTGTATATCTTCTTTTTCAAATTTATATATAATACCCATAAATATGGAAAGTAATCCGATGCCCACTACATAATTCTCTCTAAAGCAATAGAATGATATCACTGAGAACATTACTGATATTAATATATAAGCACTTATTTTTTTAATGTTATACGGTATTGGGTAATATTTCCTTCCAAAATAATAAGACAACAATACCATGCTTCCGTAGGCTGCTAAGGTTGCAATGGCCGAACCTCTATAACTTATAATTGGTATGAGCCAAAAGTTTAAAATTAAGGTAACCAATGCCCCAAATATAGAAATATAAGCACCGTATTTTGTGCGATCGGTAATTTTATACCATACGGAAAGGTTATGATACATCCCTAAAAACAAATACGCCAATAATATAATTGGCACAACAGACATGGCTTCCCAATAATCTTCGCTACGAATAACAATTACTTTTAAAAGATCTGCAAACACAATAACTCCTAATAGAATTAAAGATCCAATAGTTACGAAAAACTCTAAAATTTTAGCATAGTTTTTCTGAGGGTTTGCAGTTTTAGCATGACTAAAAAAGAACGGTTCTATACCCAAACGATATGCTGTTGCAAAAAGCGTCATGAATAAAGCAAGTTTATAACAGGCTGAATACATCCCAATTTGGGTGTCTGCAATATTTTCTGGCAGTAAATAACTTAGTAAAATACGGTCGAAGGTTTCATTAACTGAAAAGGCAATTCCAGCAATCAGGACAGGAAAAGCATAGCGCATCATCCGTTTCCATAAGTCGGTATTGAAATTATATTTCACCTTCAAATAGAAGCCTAACAATAATAATAAAGTAAATGCACTAGCTATCAAATTGGCTATAAAAATATAATTGATTTGATAATTATCCTTACAAATACTATCGAATACGCCAATACTGTAAGACCAATCTCTTAAACCTAAAAGGAAAAACAGATTTAATCCCAAATTAATAGCAACATTTACAATTTTGATAATGGCATATGTCATCGATTTTTCGTTGGCACGTAACCAGGCAAAAGGTATAATTACAAGCGCATCTAGAAGTAATATCCAAATAACAAGCTTTATGTATTGTACTTTAATATCAGTGATGTAGGCGATTTGATCTTGGAAAATTAAAGCCAAACCAAAAAACACAAAGGAAGAAATGACTAGAGAAATGGTTGATGTTCCGACAACTTCATCTTGATTTTTCTCATTATTATAAAATCTAAAAAAAGCAGTTTCCATACCATAGGCCAGGATAACATTGAACATAACAAACCATGAGAAAATAATGGAGACTGTTCCGTATTCGGCAACCGAGTTTAATACGCCTGGCGAGGTGTATAACGGCACCAAAAAGAAATTAAGCATACGAGGCAACACCGTCGCTAAACCGTAAATAAAAGTCTGTTTAAAAAGGCGTTGTAAGGAGCTCAATATATTTTAAATTCTAGGAGGCTAAAAGTATAGAAATAAGGAGTACTAAAAAAGGAAACAAACTAATTATTGCCGATTTGGCTTAGCTTGAGGAACCAAAGGTGTTTCTTTTTTATATAGTGCATCATGTTTAAAATATTTAACTTTTGAAGCGTCCGTAAATTGAACAACACATTCATTATTTTCTAATTTAAATTTAGACGCTATCGGCTGCGCCTTGCTGATGCTTTTTTGATCGTTAAGAGCGTTCACAGGGCCATTATGTCGTTTAGAACTTTCTATATGTCGCCCGACAAATAATAACGGATTATGACCGTCCTGATTAAGTTTCAATTGATAATTGTCGAAATAAATACTATCCAGAGTAACATGATTTGGCAGATTCTCTTTTAACTCCATAAAGATATTTGTTCCAGAACCACCCATCTTAACCCCAGAATTCCAATGTTGTAAATATACGTCGGCTATACCAAAAGGTGTTTCTTTTTCAAACTTTTGAGAGGCACAATTTGTAATAGAGCAAATTAAAACACTGTAAAGTAAAACTAATTTAAATGATTTCATGCTAACAAGTTTAAGTGCATTAAAGATAGTAAAAGGAAAATACAGAGATAAAAAAAAGCCTCGCAAATACATTGCAAGGCTTTAATTCTATTTTGACATTATTGTTTAGATGTTAATCTAAAAGTATATTATTAAAAGCTTAAAATTAAATTACTAATTATTAAGCGCTTCTGCTCCACCAACAATTTCTAAGATTTCGTTAGTAATTGAAGCCTGACGTGCTTTGTTGTATGTTAATTTTAATTGATCTCTTAATTCTGTTGCGTTATCGGTTGCTTTATGCATTGCTGTCATACGTGCACCGTGCTCGCTAGCAAATGAATCTCTAAGTCCTTTAAACAATTGATTTTTTAATGACTTAGGAATTAATTGATCTATAATTTCTAGTTTTGATGGCTCAAAAATATATTCAGTATTTACTTCTTTTTCAACTTCGATAGGAGAAATAGGTAAAAATTGTTCTGTAGTTACGATTTGAGTTGCTGCGTTTTTAAATTGATTGTAAACAATATCAATTCTGTCGTACTCACCAGCGACAAACTGTGCCATTAAAGACTCGGCAATTACGGCTACATTTTCGAAAGTTAAATCATCGAAAATATCACTTTTATTACCTACAATTTTGTTAGTCTTTTTAAATGCGTCGTTTGCTTTTTTTCCAACTACAAGATAAGATACATCTTTACCAGCATACTTTGTATTCGCTAGAATATTTACCTCTTTAATAATGTTAGAGTTAAATGCTCCACATAAACCTCTGTTAGACGTTATTGCTACAATAAGTACTTTATTTACTTCTCTTTGTTCTGAATATTTATTAGATATATCAGAATCTATAGTTGCACTTAAAGTTTGTAAAAGTTCTGTAAGCTTGTCTGAATAAGGACGCATAGCAGTAATAGCATCTTGCGCTTTCTTTAACTTTGCAGCAGATACCATTTTCATGGCACTTGTAATCTGCATCGTTGAAGATACCGAAGCTATTCTGTTACGTATTTCTTTTAAATTTGCCATGTTTATTGTTAGAATAAAGTATTGAGTATTCAGTAGTGAGATTAACTGTAACCTCACTACTCAATACTAAAATCTAATTATGCTTTATATTTCACTGATAATTCTTTTGCTACAGCTACTAATATATCTGTAACTTCATCAGTTAATTTACCTGCTTTTAAAGTGCTTAAAGCATCAGAATGCTTAGCTCTTAAAAACTCAAGGTAATCATTTTCGAATTCTTTTACTTTTTCAACAGGTACATCTTTAAGTAAGTTTTTAGAACCTGCATAAATAATAGCAACTTGCTCTTCTACTTTAAACGGATCGTTTTGAGCTTGCTTTAAGATCTCAACGTTACGCTTACCTTTGTTAATTACATTTAAAGTTACAGCATCTAAATCCGATCCAAACTTAGCGAAAGCTTCTAGCTCACGGTATTGTGCTTGATCCAGTTTTAAAGTACCTGATACTTTTTTCATAGATTTAATCTGTGCGTTACCACCAACACGAGATACAGAAATACCCACGTTAATTGCTGGACGTACACCAGAGTTAAATAAATCTCCATCTAAGAAGATTTGCCCATCTGTAATAGAAATTACGTTTGTTGGGATATATGCAGAAACGTCTCCTGCTTGTGTTTCAATAATTGGTAACGCTGTTAAAGAACCACCACCTTTTACGATTGGCTTTAATGAATCTGGTAAATCGTTCATTTCTCTAGCAATAGCGTCATTATTAATAACTTTTGCAGAACGCTCTAATAAACGAGAGTGTAAGTAAAATACATCCCCAGGATATGCTTCACGTCCCGGTGGACGACGTAATAATAAAGATACCTCACGGTAAGCAACTGCTTGTTTCGATAAATCATCGAATACAATTAAAGCTGGTCTACCAGTATCTCTAAAATACTCACCAATAGATGCCCCTGTAAAAGGTGCATATACTTGCATTGCAGCAGGATCTGATGCATTTGCAGCTACTATTGTTGTATAAGCTAAAGCTCCTTTTTCTTCAAGAGTTTTAGCAATTAAAGCAACTGTTGAAGCTTTTTGCCCAACAGCAACATATATACAATATACAGGCTCACCTGCATCGTAAAATTCTTTTTGATTTAAAATGGCATCAATACAAACAGCAGTTTTACCTGTTTGTCTATCTCCAATTACCAATTCACGTTGTCCTCTACCTACTGGAATCATAGCATCAATTGCTTTAATCCCTGTTTGTAATGGCTCAGTTACTGGTTCTCTAAAGATAACACCTGGAGCTTTACGTTCTAAAGGCATTTCGTAAGTCGTACCAGAGATTGGTCCTTTACCATCGATAGGGTTACCTAAAGTATCTACCACACGTCCAACAATACCTTCACCCACTTTAATAGATGCAATACGTTCTGTACGTTTTACTGTTGTTCCTTCTTTTACAAATTTTGAAGGTCCTAATAATACTACACCTACGTTATCTTCTTCAAGGTTTAATACAATACCTTCAAGACCGTCTCCGAAATCTACTAATTCACCATATTGTGCATTAGCTAATCCGTAAACGCGTGCAATACCATCTCCTACAGTTAATACTGTACCTACTTCGTTTAAGGTTGCTCCTGCATCAAAACCTTGCAGTTGTTGTTTTAGGATTGCTGTTACTTCAGCTGGTTTTACTTCTGCCATTTTATCTAGATATAAGCTCTAATCGAAATAATTTTCGACTAAAAAATTTATAAAATTAATTTAATGAAAATTCTTGTTTTATTTTATTCAGTTTATTTGCTACACTTTCATCGTATTGCAAATCGCCAACGCGTAAAATGAATCCACCAATAATGTCTTCATCGATTACGTTTTTAACCTCAACTGTTTTCCCTGTTAACTCCTTTAGTTTAGCTAAAATTTTAACTTCTAAATCGCTTGTTAACGCCACAGCAGTTGTTACTGTTGCTATTTCAGTTCCCGATAATTGCTCGAAAAGTTGTTTATACTTACTCGCAACCTCTTCTAAAAGTGGTAATCTTCTGTTTTCAATTAAAGTGTCGAACAATTTAACTGTTAATGGTGTGGTAGATTTAAAAATTTCTAACAACGCCGACTTCTTAACAGACGATTTAATTACAGGACTTTCAAGCATATCGCTTAAGTCTTTACTATCTGCAATAGTCTTAGCAATTAAAGTCATATCCGAATTCACAGCCTCAGCTGTATTACTCGTTTTTGCTATTCCTAGAACTGCTTTTGCGTAACGTATTGATGCTCTTGCTCCTGCCATTATTCCTTAGTTTAAAGTTGATTTACCTAATAAAGAATCAACCAATGCTAATTGCTTATCTTTATCAGCTAATTCACCACGCACTACTTTTTCTGCAATTTCTAAAGATAATTCTGCAACGTGATTTTTAATCTCAACCATAGCAGATTTCTTTTCACTTTCGATAGCATGTTTTGCAGCCTCAATCATACTGTTAGCTTGAGATTGTGCTTCATCTTTAGCGTCTAGAATCAATTTATCTTTCATCTCACGTGCTTCTTTCAGCATTGTATCGCGTTCTGCTCTAGCTTCGTTTAATAATCTTTCATTATCAGCATGAAGATTTTGCATTTCAAGTTTTGCTTTTTCAGCAGCTTCTATTGCATTTCTAATATCATCTTCACGAGTTTGTAAAGACCCTAATATTGGTTTCCATGCGAATTTACCTAATAATACAATTAAGATTATAAGAATAATGGCTTGCATGAAGAACAATCCAGGTGAAAAATCGTTTAATATTTGATCCATTGTGTAACTAAATAAAAAGTTTTACTTCTGTTTTTGTTTAATTTATAACAGCTTCTGCAACCAACCGTTGCAGAATTGCTGTTATAGCTTTTTTTACTATCAGGATTATTTACCTAAGATTAAAGCACCGAATGCTAAACCTTCTAATAATGCTCCAATAATGATCATCGCAGTTTGGATTTTTCCAGCTGCTTCTGGCTGACGAGCAATAGCTTCCATTGCACTACCACCAATTTTACCAAGACCTAAACCAGCACCGATTACGATTAATCCTGCTCCAATTAAATTGTACATACTAATTGATTTTTAAAATATTAATTAAACAAATTCTTATTAATGATGGTCATGTTCTTCAACTGCCATTCCTATAAATAACGATGATAACATCGTGAAAATAAATGCTTGTAAAAAGGCTACCAATATTTCGAGAACCGTAATAAATAATGCTAAAAACAAAGAGACTCCTGTTGAGGCTACTGGCCCAAAGGCATCTTTTAATGTAATTACTAATGCGATTAAGCTCATCACCACAAAGTGACCTGCTGTCATGTTCGCAAATAAACGAACTAATAACGAGAATGGCTTAATAACTAAAAGTCCAACTAATTCTATTACTGCTAAAACTGGTCTTAATACGTATGGAACACCTGGCATCCATAAGGTATGACCCCAGAAATCTTTAGTTCCGTTAACTAAGTAAATAATTACTGTAAATATGGCTAAACATGCAGTTACAGCAATTTGCCCTGTAACGTTAAATCCAAGCGGTGTTAAACCCAATAAGTTTAGAATCCAAATAAAGAAAAATACGGTTAATAAAAACGGCATAAATTTCATGTACTTCTTTTCACCAATGTTTGGACGAGCAATCTCATCACGCACATAAAGTACTAACGGCTCTAACATTCTTCCAACACCAGTAGGAATTGGACCTTTTTTATATCCTTTAGCTAAAGCACCAAATCCTAATAACATTAAGATTCCTGCGATTAGCATACCAAATACACTTTTTGTTATAGAAAGATCTAATACTTTGTGTGCATTTTCTGCATGGTGATGTTCGTCGAAGGCAACAGCATCTGCACCTGCTTCCAACTCGTATATTTTACTGTGAATTTTTGTTAATTTAACGCCATCCTTTTCAACGATTACTTGACCGTTATCATCGTGATGAAACTCTGAAGACATAAATGTTTTTAACCCTTCGCTAGACCATACAATTACAGGCAATGGAAAACCATAACTAACTCCTGACTCATTGTCTGTATACAAATGAAAATCGTGAGAATCCTTTAAGTGATGCGCAATATATTCTTTAATTTCCTCAGGAGTATCCACTTTGTTTCCCCCTTCATGATGTTGAGCATCATGTTCTCCACCCTCGTGAGCGA
Organism: Formosa sp. F44; assembly: GCF_056238645.1. The sequence goes on along the minus strand of NZ_JBWDLJ010000002.1, from coordinate 236,725 downwards.
AGGCCGAAACAGAAGACATAAATAAAACTAAAATTGCAATAAACTTGATAGATATTTTTGCTACCATCATATTTTTCTAACTAATGAATTACGCACTCTAAAATTTTGGTGCAAATGTAAACAATAATTTAAAAACCCAAACCCTTTTTTTACATATGTTTAAATTATACTAATGAAATTATAATTTTATGTAAAAAAACATCAACTATTTACTATTTAACAGTTTTGCTACAGCCACAGCTTCGGCTGTTAAAAACAAAAATAACGGTACCACCAGAGCAAAACGCTCCGTTTGGGTGAGATGATCATTATCGAAAACTGAATGTTTAAATACTAAGACAAAAATACCTAATTTTAGAAACATAAGTACCAAATAGGTATATCCCGCTTGTGTAGGAAGCACACTAGATACGCCTTCCATGCAGGAGTACACAATTAGCGCCGCTAAAGCATGATATAAATACACCTGCCACAGCTGAAAACTTAAGCTATCGGTTATAAAATAATTATGCAAGGAAAATGAGATTGCAAAAAGCAAACCTATGCATAATGCAAAAACGAGTATTCTTTTAATCATTTTTATCGTTTTTGGTTATATCTAATACTTGTCTTATCACCGTAAACATAGCTATAAAGACTGCTAACAATGTTACTATTTTAAAATATAGTTGGTTATCAGACTCTAATTTATCGTCTAGCCAACCACCTAACAGACTCCCTAAATAAATAGTTAAGCCCATTTGGAGTGCCATTGTTGTAAATCGCACATATTTGTTAAGCTGTTTTTTCTCTGGATTTTTCATTTTTGATTGTCTTTACTGCACTTTTCATAACACATGTTCCATCGAAACTTGCTCCTGGATCTACGGCTAGTTTACCAACTACAAAGTCGCCTTCTATTTCTGCAGTAGATTTTAAAGTTAATGTTCCTGACAATATCAACTTTCCGGAAAACTTACCTTCAAAATAAGCATCGGTTCCCTGTAATGACCCTTTTATACTGCCCGTTTTACCAACAACAACTTTTCCTTGAGTAATTAAATTCCCTTCAATAGTTCCATCAATTCTAAAGCCACCATCGCTATTCACATCGCCAACAATTTTAGTGCCTTGAGCTATTATATTTTGATTGGCACTCGCTTCTGAATTTTGTAATTTATTTTTTTTATTCTCGTTAAACATAATCTGTAATTTGGGAGAGTTATGATTTATTTAGACTTAAATAAGCCTCTAAATTTTTATGTATTTGAACCGTTTGATAATTAGCAGAAGACATTACAAAGTAAGGCCTTGTGATTCTGTTTTTATCTTTCTTTTTAAACAAGCTTTTAAAGTCTTCGGCAACCACGTAATTACTTATACCATGTACAAGAACAAATGTTGTTGTGGGAGAATACACATCTGTAGACGTCGATAAACGATAATATTTAACCTCTTCAAGTTGCTTATTTAATTGCTCGACAAACGCATTAATCTCTTCTTCTGATGTGTTATCGAAACGATAGATAACATTAAAGCGTTTCCCATCTTCAACATCTCTAAAATTATCGTCTTCCATATTAGGCAAGACGTTTTTTCTTAAGTCTTCGGCACGCTGTCCTTCTGGAAGATTTGAGTAAGATGTGGCTATTTCGTTTAATGCTTTTCTATACGCGTCAAAACCATATAATCGTCCGATAGCATTAGCTTTTAACAAATCGAATTTCGCGACTATATCATCGCCTTCAAACTGCCTTATATTCTCATCGCAAAGAGCAATAACTTCGGAAAAATGTTGCGCTTCAAATTTGTTATATATAGATTTATAAATAGACTCCGGACTGTTTAAATCTTCGGCTAAAGCTTGATTGGGGTGACTTAAAATTTCGGCATAACGAGAGTCTGGATAATTCGCAATAATATCTTGCTTAAGAATATTAGCCTCGCCAGTTTGTCCTAACAACTCGTAATCTTTATATAAATTATACTTTGCAGGAACAATTAAACGCTCTTCTGGATTACTCTCTAAAAGTGATTTCAATTTATCTTTAGACAACTCGTAATCACTAAATTTTTCTTTATAAATAACACCCAATTGAAAATAAGCATAGTTTCGTTCTTTAGCGATACTGTCTATTATTTTTTCATCTGAAGGAATTTGATCTAAATAAAATTGAGGCTGATATATCTCGCCTGTTAAATCTAATCCTTCCGCTCCCGAAGTTCCGATTGCTGCCGTTGAAGCTGTAAAATTTGTATTAGACCAACGCCAGTTATCTTCATTTTTTCTACTTCCCCATAGTTTTACAAATTCATTTTTACCATAAGCTGCTGTAGAGTTGTTGTAAAAATAAAATGTGCTTGCCTCTTTACTAACTTCTCCGGTTTTTTGAAATGCAGACGCCTTGGTATCCACATTAAATCCGTTATTAGAATTTAATATTTCTTGTGCCCTTGCTTCGGCTTCTTGACGCTCAAATTCTAGCTCGGCCTGAGCTTTTAAAGATGCTGTATGATTCTCAAAATAAGCCAAACGATCTGCCTCAGATAAACTTACTAAATGCATGATACTATCGTCCACTTTAGCGATGTCTTCGTAATAAATAACATCGTCTAAATTATCGCGTTCTCGTTTAACGGTTCGGTATGGTTTAGAGTCTACTTTAAGATTAGTAAGTGTGCTATCAAAATAAGCACCGGCGACTTTATACTCGGCTTTATCAAAGTAAAAATCACCTAAAATTTTATAATTTCTAGCATTTAACTCGCTGTCGTCACGTTGTGTTCTTAAAGATTTATTGTAGTAGGCAACACCTAAAGAATCACTGTTAGTCGCTAAATAATACTCTCCAACTTGATGATAAATACGACCTAAATACGGACGGTTTTCTCTATCTTCTTCTAGCATGGACAAGGTTTCTGCGAAAAGTAATTTATCCCCATTGTCGTAATCGAAATTCCTAGCCTTTTCAACATAAGCGCCTATATAATAGGATCTCGGAATTTTTCTATGCATTTCAATCACCCGATCAAAGGTTACATTGGCACTATCTTTATATCCTAAAGAATTATAAAGCTGTCCTTTAATAAACAAATACCTACCGCGCTCCTCGTGTTTTGGCGTAGATTCTGCTGCAATTTCTAAATACGTAATGGCTGTATCGATAACTTTTACGTTAAGATAAGCTTGAGCCAAAGTCGATGTGGCATCGGCCAATTCCTGATCGTCTAATTGCTCTAACCTTAGTAAACGTTTTAAATTTTTAATGGCAAGTTCGTCGTTACCTAAACGCAAATTGGTTTTTTCTCGCCAAACTCGAGCCACATTAATTTTATCGCTTAAAGGATATTTATAGAGTATATAATTTAAGGCTTCTAGTGCAGGAACAAAGCGCTGATCGAAGTATCTAGATTTCCCTAACAGCAAATATGCTTCATCCATTTTAGGGTTTTTCTCCTTCCCTTTAATGTTCATAGAATGCTTCTGAATAGCTTTTACAGCTTTTTCTTCAGCCTTAGAAAAGATTTCGTTTTTAGATTGTCCTGGAAGTAAAATTTCGTCGTCAAAATCTAAGCGCTCTACCGGAAGAATGTTCCAATAATCGTCGCGATAAGAATCATTAAGCCTTGCCCGACCTTCTTCTAAGGCCAGATTACCGTTATAAAGTGTGTTATATTCTGTAGCCATTGCATGAAAGTTTCTACTAATAAATTTGTCCTTTTTCCGAGAACAATTCACCAATAGAAATGCAGAAATACATGCTATAAAAATAACCTTAAAAGATGTTTTCAACGTTGGAATATTTAATCAACTAAATAACTTTAAACTCTTGCTAATATTATGCAAGACGGTAAAAATAAGCATCTTTTTGGATTAACCTATATATTTGGAATGACTTTTAGACCTCTAGTTCACTTGCAAAATAAGCCTCTAGCTCTTTAAGCGTTTCGCCACTAGTTGCAATATCTTTTATAATTTCGCCTTTTTGTAATACCACAATGCGCTCACAAACATCTGTAACATGCATTAAATCGTGGCTAGAAACAAGTACAGTAACTCCTTTTTGTTCGGCTAAATCTTTAATTATTTTTTTAAGTCTAATTTGGGTTGTAGGATCTAAATTCGCAAAGGGCTCGTCTAAAATTATCACTTCAGGATCTCCAATTAAAGCGGCAATAATTCCTACTTTTTTCTGATTTCCTTTACTTAAATCTCTTAGATACTTTTTCTGACCAAGAATTTCGCCGTGGAAAAAATCTTCGAACTGCCCGACAAGTGCATCCACATCTGCTTTATTCTGACCTCTAAGTTCGCCAATAAAATAAAAATATTCTTCGGCAGTTAGGTATCCAATTAAAAAGCTTTCATCTATAAATGAAGACGTAAAGGGTTTCCAGTCTTCGGTTAAATTTACCTGAATATCGTGACTTGTAATATGTCCAGTTGTTGGCTGAATTAAATCTAATAACAAACTAAAATATGTAGTTTTACCAGCTCCATTATTCCCCACTAAACCAAAACTTTGCCCTTTAGGAATCTCTAAATGTTCTATGTTTAAAACTTGGTTTCCGTTATATTTTTTTGAAAGATTCGTTGTCGTTATCATACTGTAATATTTTAGTTATCTTGATCGAAAGCGGCGATCATTTTATATTTTGAATCTAAATATTTGTCGATTATAAATTTCATTAGTTTTTGATGAAAAACGATACCTGTTAATCCCAAAAGAACTAAAACTAGAATGCCAATTTCAAAACTAAAAAACGCATTAAAAAGCGCAAAGATTGCCATTGGTAAAACCACTAATGGTAGTCCAATAAGCCACTGCACAGCGCCCGCACCTTGGAAATTAAAAGCGGCCCGTTGATTAAGATCTATTTTTTTTCGATTAAAAGATCCGCCAAACAAAATAACATAAGTATTTACTCCAATATTATAAATGGCTGCCGCAAAATGAGCAAGTAAAACCTTCCATCCGAAATACGCATAAGGCAAACTAAGCACAAAAAGGATAATAACACTAAGCGTCATTAAAGTATATTTAGATTTTAAATATTGTTTGTATTTAATATTCTGACTCATTAACAACTTATAATAACCACTATCCCAAGCCGGTATAAATTGTCCGAAGTTTATAAGAAAAATACCCGTTACAAATATGCCCACAAACGCATAAAAATAAGGCTTGTCTTGATACACTGGATTTGGATAAAATATCAATCCATAGAGCAACCCAAAGACCAACATCCAAACCGATGATTTTGGTCGCTTATTACGCCAAAGTAATTTTAAATCTAATTGCATAAAGGGTGCAATATCTCCAAATTTCTTGGTCCACTCTAAGTTAGAGGCATTAACTTCTAGCGTTTTAGTTTTTAAAGAACTGTCTAAAAACAATTTACTTCGCAGTATTTTAAAATTAGAAAAATACAGCCCCATTAAAACTAAAATAGGAACAATAATTAATACAGCATTATTTGCGACAGCAAGAATAGCATGTGCTAACAGTTCTGAAATATTTAGAATCTCGAAATAATTTAAAGCATATAGCACACCCGAGAACAGAATAATGGGTAAAAAGGATAGATCTGTTTTAGAAGACAGGCTTTCAATTATAAAATTCAGGAAATTATTAATTAGCGTAATAAGTATTATTGTAAACACCCAAACCACAACTGTAAAAACATTATAGTCTTTTGTAATTAGAGTTACTCCAAATGGTATTATTGCAAATAAGGGTAAAAAATTAAAAAAAGACAAAGCCGATTTCCCTAACACAAAGTTTACAATATTCCTCCGTTTTATAGGCAATGTAAGTAATGGCTTCACACTCATTACTGGTAATTTTTGAAAGAAAAAGCGCATAAGTAAATCGCCTAAAATCCAATAAAAAATAAAACCATTAAATACAACAAAAGGATCGTTTTCTGGGAACAATTTTTTAAGTAGCGGATACATAGCAACCCCAAGAAACAAAAACATCATTATAAAATACAAAGCAAAAAACACCATTATTAACTTAAGACCTAATGTTTTCCCGAAGCTTGCCGATCTAGTAAATTGTTTCCACTCTAGACTTAAAAAGTGTTTAATCATAATTAAGATGGTTGGTTTGGTATGGTTTTTATATTGGTATGCGTAATTTAAGAAATGTTACACGTAATATTTTTTATATTCTTCTTTTAAATGTAATGTAATCTTTTCAGGGACAACAAATAAGGTAACGTAGCATAAAATTAGCAGAGCTACCAAAGCAGAAGTTAGCATTAGTAATTTATATCCTGCAATACTGTTTTCAATATCTAAAATTCTCGGAAAAAACTGAATAACAACACCTGCCAAACCAGCCATACCCCCTAACCGACCAAGAACATCTTCGTACAGCCATTTTCTACCAGTTTCTTTTTGCCTTCGTTTTACCGCCTTATTAATACGAAACACCTGAATTATATATATTAATACCAACAGACAAACTACAATAATTAAGGTATAATTAAAATAGGGTGTATATCTTAAAATTAAATAGGTTAAGCACCATAAAGCCGTAGTAAATATAATTTTAGGAAGGGTAAAAAACTGCTTATAAATAGTCCAAACAGCACTCCAATAGTGTTTATTTAATGCTTTAGATTTAGCCTCTAAAATATCTTGAAAACCAAAAACACCGAACTTCTTAAACGCAACCGTTAAAGCATCTTCAAAAGTAAGGTCAGGAGCTTCTTCCCACTGCGACTCAATATCGTTCGCTAAATGATCTACGAGTTCTGTTTGCACATCGTAATGCTCGACAAAATGTTTACGCGTGAAGAGATACAACTCTTCTATTTGAGCCTCTGAAACTTTCATAATTAGATTACTTTAGGATTAACTAATTGTTGCATGGTTTGTATATACCGCTCTAATTCCGATAATTTAGAGGCCGTTTCCTTCTCTCCTGCATCGGTTAATCTATAATATTTTCGCAATCTGTTATCTACTTTTACCATTTCAACTTCTAATAAACCTTCAGACTCTAACTTATGCAATGCTGGGTACAAAGCACCTTCAGTTATACTTAATTCTCCGTTAGTTAACGCTTTTACTTTTTGAGTAATTTCATAACCATACATGCTATCTGTCTCATTTAAAAGCTTTAAAATGATAGTAGTAAGACTACCTTTATATAAATTTGAATTTGCCATAACACCATAAATATATATAAATTATTACACACCTAAGATTCCAATGTATTATTTTTTTTCTTAATTATATTTATAAACCTTTTAGCTTCACTAAATTTGTAAAAAATTACATCAATGGCATTTCATAAACTTGCAATACAAAATATAAATAAAGAAACAGAAGCTGCTGTAACTATTAGTTTCGAAGTTCCTTCTTTTCTAAAGGATAAATTCAGTTTTAAAGCTGGGCAATACATTACTTTAAAAACCGAAATTAACGGTAACGAAGTACGTAGAGACTACTCATTATGTTCGTCTCCAAGTAGTGGCGAATTACAAGTTGCTGTTAAAGCTGTGGAAGATGGATTATTCTCTAAATACGCAAATACAACCTTAAAAGCTGGAGACAGTATTGAAGTTGCCGAACCAAACGGACGCTTTATATTTGAGCCAGATGCTTCTAAAACCAGAACCGTTGCTGCATTTGCAGCAGGTAGTGGTATTACGCCAATTATGAGTATTGCGAAAACCATTTTAGAGGAGGAACCTAACAGTCACTTTGTCCTGATCTACGGAAACAAAACGCCTAAAGACACCATCTTTTTCAAAGAACTAATAGCACTTCACAGCAAATATACCGAGCGTTTTTCTATACAAATGGTATTTAGTCAGTCGCAAGAAGACGATGCTATGTTTGGTCGAATTGAAAAAAGCACAGTGAATTTCTTATTGAAAAACACCTACAAACATTTAAAAATAGACACCTTTTATTTATGTGGTCCAGAAGGCATGATTACCACCACAAAGGATGTTTTAAAAGATTTTGGTGTGTCTACCGAAAATATTCATTTCGAATTATTTACCACTCCAATTGCTACAGATGAAGAGGTCATTCCAGACGTTGTAAATGATGGTTCTACTGCTATAAAAATAATTGTAGACGATGAAGAAGTTAAATTTGTAATGTCGCAAAAACAATCGATTCTTGATGCTGCTATTGCTAAAGAAATTGACGCTCCATATTCTTGTCAAGGTGGAATTTGCAGTAGTTGTATTGCACGTGTTACCGAAGGTGCTGCAACCATGAGACAAAACAACATATTAACTGAAAAAGAACTAGCAGAAGGCTTAGTATTAACGTGTCAAGCACATCCCACAACTCCGACTATTGTTGTAGATTACGACGACGTTTAAATAACCGATATAATTTTATTTACGATGGTTTCTGGAGCAATAGTTCCAGAAGCCTTTTCGTAACCTTCGGGAAATTTGTTTCCGTAAATTGAAGTGGGAATTAGCGGAAATTCTGTTCTATTGGCTGTTAAGGCATAATCGTCTGGCTGATTGAAAGGCGCAAAGCCCGCAAACGGATGTGTAACACCCCAAATGGTAATCACTTTTTTACCCAACATCGCTGCCAAATGGCCATTTCCTGAGTCCATAGACAACATCACATCTAAATTAGAAATTATATCTAATTCTTCATTAAAATTTAGTTGTCCAGCCAAATTAATTACATGGTTGTATTGGGTTTGAAATCGGTCTAATATTTCGACCTCCTTCGCACCACCTCCAAAAAGTAATATCTTATAATCCTTAGATAAAGATTCAATTACAGTTTCCATTTGCTGAATGGGATACATTTTACTGTCGTGTGCCGCAAACGGCGCAATGCCAATCCACTTCGCTGTATGATCTCCCAGAATAGCTTGCAATTTATCCGATAAAATTGATGGTTCTGGAAACGTGGGTTGAGATAAATCTATAGGAAAACCTAAATTATTAAAAACCTCAGCATAACGCGAAATAGTTGTTGGAAGTTGTTTAAAAACAGCTCCGCTTGTAAGCGCTTTCTTTTCATTTCTCCCTTTATCTATTTGAACAAAAGGCGTACCTGTAAAAAAGGCTTTTAGAATTTTAGAGCGAAGCACATTATGAATATCGGCAACGGCATCAATATTCAGTTTTTTAAGTGATTTCGAGAGTTTATACAATCCAAAAACACCTTTATGCGTTCCTTTTAAATCGGCTGAAAAAATACTTACCGCATCTAAATCTCGAAAAAAGGGTTCAAAAAAAGGACGCGTTAAAACGGTGACTTTTACGTTTGGATACTGTGTTATTAATGCACGTAAAACAGGTACAGACATAGCAACGTCTCCCATTGCAGAGAGACGTATAACTAAAATATGTTGTATGGGTTTAGACACAGTTTATAAGAAAAAAGATTCCTATTTTTGAGAACGCAATACTGGATTAAGCTCGTCGTCGTTGTACATTTTCATTTGCTTATACACTTTCATGTATTTATCGCCAGAGGCAATATCGTTCAATAAAGTATCTATAGCAGTCGATAAATCTACACGTTGTTCTAAAAGAATATCTAATTTTGTTTGACATGCTTTTTTATGAGCTTCAGAAGCATCTTTTCGCGTAGCTTCTTCTTCCATATGGTACACTTTTAAAGCTAAAATAGATAATCTATCTACACCCCAAGCTGGACTTTCGGTATTAATTGTTGCATCTGCTTTAGGTGTAACGCCTTTGTATTCCTCTAAAAAATAACTATCAATATACTCCACCATATCTGTACGATCTTGGTTAGAAGCATCAATTTTACGTTTCAAGGTTAACGCTTCTACGGGATCGATTTGTGGATCGCGAATAATATCTTCGTAATGCCATTGTACGGTATCAATCCAACATTTTCTATATAATAAATGCGCTAATAAATCGTCTTCTTTACTGTATGGGTTTGAAAAATCCTGATCTACTGTATTTATAACGTGATAGGTATTAATTACCTCCTGAAAAATAGTATTTGCCTTAGTTGTAAACATCATTTTTATTTTAAAGCACAAATATACCTCTAATTAATTAACTTTACCAGACACCATAAAACAGAAGCATGCAAATTCATAATTTATCTACAGAAAACACAATTTTAAATGTATTTATGTCAGAATTACGTGATAAAACCATCCAAAAGGACAATATGCGTTTTAGACGAAATATTGAACGTATTGGTGAAATTCTTGCGTACGAATTAAGTAAATCTCTTCACTACAACTCGACATCTGTCGACACGCCTTTAGACACAACCAAAGTAGATCTGCCTGAAAACGACATTGTAATTTGTTCAATTTTACGTGCCGGAATTCCGCTACACAACGGTCTGTTAAATTATTTTGATGCTGCCGAAAACGCATTTATTTCAGCCTACAGACAGCATAAATCGTCTCCAGAAAGTTTCGAAATTGTAGTAGAATATTTGGCTTGCCCATCGTTAGAAAACAAAACCTTAATACTTGCCGATCCTATGTTAGCTACTGGCCAGTCTATGGTTGCTACTTTTGAAGCTTTGAAGCCTTTTGGAACCCCAAAAGAGATCCATTTAGTTAGTGTAATTGGAGCACAACAAGGTGTAGATTATATTGAAAATCACTTTAATGCAAATGCACATTTATGGATAGCCACAGTAGATGAAAGCTTGAATGAAAAAGGTTATATTGTTCCAGGACTTGGAGATGCAGGCGATTTATGTTTTGGAGAAAAATTACAACATTAATAAGCCAAAAGGCACAACAATTAAGAGTCCGAGAAAGACTTCTTTAAACCATTTGTCCTGAATTGTTTCAAGGTAATTAGTAATTATAATTGCCAAAGGTGCGAATAAGAATAAAAACTCGCCACCTTCCTTTTTAGGCGATAAAATCATAATACTAAAGGCAATCAAGGCCGCAACTAGTACAACTTTATAGGCCGCTTTAAAGTTTTTTTGTTTGGATTTTATAGTTTTAATATAAAACACAGACGACCAAATGCCAAAAGAAATTAATAGCGTTACGCCAACCACATATTGAAGCGTATTATACGAATCGAACTCGAAGCTTACTTGAGGTAAGATATTTAGAGCCGAAAAAAAGTCGTCGTAAACAATTATGGAATACGATATCCCTAAAACAAAAACGGCTACAACGCCAACGATAGATATCATCCATTCTTTTAAATTAGAATTGGAATGAAAATATAAAGCGAAATAAATAAGGAGAATAAATAAAATAGACCAAAAATAAAATAAGGACGCAATAGCAATCCAAAACGCGGCGTCGAACAATTTCTTTTTTACATTTAGTTGCGACCTTAAACTTAAAATTCGTCTTAAGGATAGCAGGATAAAAAAATTAGCAAACACTATGTTATTATTTAACATGGTTTGCGGTAAAGCCATTAAAAATAAAGCATATAGCAAAATTTCATAACTGCTTTTCTGGGTTAATTTATTCTTACTTACTAAAAAATCTAGTACTAAAATCGAAGAAAAACTAGCACAAAACACAAAGAAATTTGAGGCATAATGATCCAATAAATTGGACGACACAGCATACTTTGTATGCGCAATAAAAAACGTAACTATAGTCAGTGTAAATACGACTAAAAAGTTTATTGGTTTAGATTTACTAAAAATACTTGTAATCATTAACTCTTTTTGTATTTTTGTTTGGTAAATATACTACACTATGAAAGATTTTTTTTACGCAATACAAGACCTATTTGTAAATGTATTGTTCGCACCTCTAGATGCTCTAGCTAATTTAGAGCTTGAAAATTGGTTTTTAGCCAATGCATTCTCATGGATTTTTATATTAATCGGAATGGGATTTTTTGTATACTGGATGCTTCAACTAAAAAAGTTTAATGACAATAACGAAGAAGACAAAAGTATTTCTTCGCACTCATTTCTATAAGTTCGATTTTTATAAATCGAATCCTATATCTTTACGGTAATACATCTTATCGAAATGTAGTTTTTCTATATTTTGATAAGATTTTTTTATGGCCTCTTGGTAGGTATTTCCATAAGACGTCATTGCTAAAACACGTCCTCCAGTAGTTAATACTTTACCGTCTTTTAAATCTGCTCCTGCATGGAACGGAATAGAGCCCTCTATAGCATCTAGCCCAGTAATTTCTTTGCCTTTTTCGTAAGCTTCAGGATAACCACCAGAAACAGTCATTACTGTGGTTGCTGCACGTTCGTCTATTTCTAGATCAATTTCGTTAAGTGTTCCATTTGCAACTGCTTGTAACAGCTCTACAAAATCGTTTTTAAGTCTAGGTAACACCACTTCGGTTTCCGGGTCCCCCATTCTTACATTGTACTCGATAACCATAGGGTCGTCCCCTACTTTTATCAAACCAATAAACACAAATCCTTTATAAGGTAAGTTATCTTTTATTAAACCTTCAATTGTTGGTTTTACAATACGTGTTTCTATTTTTTCTAAAAACTCATCGGTAGCAAATGGCACTGGAGAAACAGCTCCCATTCCACCGGTATTTAAACCTGTATCACCTTCTCCAATACGTTTGTAATCTTTCGCCGTAGGTAACACTTTATAATTCTTTCCGTCGGTTAACACGAAACAGCTCAATTCTATTCCGTCTAAGAATTCTTCAATCACGACTTTAGTACTTGCTGCACCAAATTTAGAATCGATTAACATCGCTTTAAGTTCTGCTTTAGCCTCGTCTAAATCGTTTAAAATTAGCACGCCTTTCCCTGCCGCTAATCCGTCGGCTTTTAAAACATAAGGTGCCGTTAATGTTTCAAGAAAAGCGTAGCCTTCTTCCACATTAGATTTATCAAAACTTTGGTATGCCGCTGTTGGAATATTATGTCTGAATAAAAATTCTTTAGCAAACTCTTTACTTCCTTCTAATTCTGCTGCTGCTTTTTCAGGACCGATAACAGCTACATGCTTTAATTTGTCGTCGTTTAAGAAAAAATCATGCACCCCTTGCACTAAAGGATCTTCTGGACCAACAACCACCATATCGATGTTGTTTTCTAAAACTAGCGTTTTAATCGCCTCAAAATCGGTTACTCCAATTGCAACATTCTCTGCTATAGTAGCAGTTCCCGAGTTACCTGGTGCTACAAAAAGTTTATTACATAATGGGCTTTGAGAAATTTTCCAAGCAAAAGTATGTTCTCTTCCACCTGATCCTAGAATTAAAATTGTCATATTGAGTATAGTTTGAAGCAAAAATAATTGCTTTTACGCTTAAAAAATAATTATTTTACAAAAACATATTTGCAATCCATCTTTTGAAGCTATTCGATCTTACATTACAGTTAAATGGCTTTCCATTAAAGGAGGCTAAACAGACGCTTTCTAAAATTCATAAATTAAATACAATTGAATACGAAAACTATTTAAACTCGAAGAAGCACGAGATTGTTCAATATCACTTAAAGCACAATTCATTTTATAAGGATTTAGGAAAAAATGTAAATCTAAACGACTGGAATTCGGTTCCCGTTATGACTAAACGCGATCTACAACAACCTTTACAGGATCGCTTATCTGAAGGATTTACTACCAAAAATGTTTACATAAATAAAACATCAGGCTCTTCTGGAACCCCTTTTATTTTTGCCAAAGACAAAATGTGTCACGCCTTAACTTGGGCAGAGATACAAAACAGGTTTGGCTGGTATGGAATCGATTTTAATAGCTCGCTACAAGCCCGTTTTTATGGTATTCCGTTAGATACAATAGGATATTACAAAGAACGTTTTAAAGATAAACTAAGCAACCGTTACCGTTTTTCTATTTTTGATTTAAGCGATGTTGCATTGCAAAACTATCTCGACGTTTTTAAAACAAAACCTTTCGATTATATAAATGGTTACACCAGTGCTATTGTACAATTTGCTAAGTTTTTAAAAACTAAAAACCTTAAGTTAAAACAAATTTGTCCGACTTTAAAATGTTGTGTGGTAACTTCTGAAATGCTTTTTCCCGACGACAAACTACTTTTAGAGCAACACTTTGGAGTTCCCGTAATTAACGAATATGGTGCCTCCGAATTAGATTTAATCGCTTTTCAAAATCCAAATAATATTTGGCAAGTAAACAGCGACACTCTTTTTGTTGAAGTTTTAGATGAAGATAATCAGGTTGTACCTAACGGAAAGGAAGGTCGGATTGTAATAACGTCACTTTACAACAAGGCACACCCGTTTATTCGCTACGAATTAGGAGATATTGGTATGCTTTCTGAAACAAGTACATTACAAAAACCCGTTTTAGAAAAATTAACTGGAAGAACCAGTGACATGGCTACATTACCAAGTGGAAAACGAACTGCGGGATTAACCTTTTACTACATCACTAAAGCGATAATTGAAGATGATGGTAACGTGAAAGAGTTTATAGTAACCCAAGAAGATAAATCTACATTTAAAATAGATTATACAGGAGCATCAGAAATTTCTGAAATAAAAAAAGATGCTATAACCACTGAAATGAAGCGTTATTTAGAAGACGGACTAACGATTCGTTTTGAGAAGCACAACGCCTTAAAACGGTCTAAAAGTGGGAAATTAAAGCAATTTAAGTCTTTGGTAAAACAATAGTGTTTTTAGACTTAACAAAAATATACTCATAAAGAAAAAGAATCATGTAAAACATGGACTTTACCGTTGAAAACTGAAGCCCTGTTCTGTACACGGCATAGTTATATTTTATAAGTCCGAATTTATTAGCCGACATAGAATCAGATTGAAGTCTATAATTAGCCAATGGTTCTTGTATTCCTAAAGCCGAAGATCCTGATCGCTTTACAGCCTCTAACCACAACAACCAATCCTGTCGCTTCCTAAGGTTTTTAGTATATATTTTTCCTAAAGATTTTACGTGATACATACCCGTTAAATTCCCGATATAATTACATTTAAGAAGTTTATTATAAGATAATGTTTCTAAGGCTTGAATTTTTTTGTGTAATGCGTTTCCACGCTGGTCTATTAAATTATAACTAGAAAAAGACACATTTAGATCCTGATTTATCATAAACCGGATTTGTTTTTCCAGTTTTGTAGGCAACCACAAATCGTCTGCATCTAAAAAAGCTATATAATCTCCTTTAGCTTCTTTTGTGCCTTTATTTCTAGTAATGGCAGCACCAGAGTTTTTATCATTTTGAAAGAGAAAAATATTAGTATGGGCTTGCGTAAATTTTGAAATAATATCTAGTGAGCCATCTGTAGAGCCATCGTCTACAAGAATAAGTTCCCAGTTAACATAGGTTTGATTTAATACACTTTGAATCGTATCCGAAATAAATTTTTCAGCATTATAAACAGGCGTAATAACAGACACTAATGGTTTCATTTACAATCTAATTAATACGCTTTATCTTCCCCTTTTACGGCATTTAATAAGGTCTGAAAAATAATTTTAATATCGAGAAGTGTCGACCAGTTTTCAATATAAAAAATATCGAATTTTACGCGATTTATAATATCCTTATCAGTTTCTACTTCACCTCTAAATCCGCTTACTTGTGCTAAACCTGTAATTCCTGGTTTTACGAAATGACGCACCATAAACTTATCGATTCGCTTAGCATACATATGTGTATGACTAACCATATGCGGTCTTGGTCCTACCACAGACATATCTCCAAATAATACATTATAAAACTGAGGCAACTCGTCTATACTTGTTTTTCTTATAAATTTACCGACTTTGGTAACCCGTTGATCTCCTTTTGTAGCTTGATACAAATTAGCATCTGTATTAGGCATCATAGAACGGAATTTTAAACACTGAAATTCCTTATAATTAAATCCATTTCTAGATTGTTTAAAAAATATTGGTCCTTTAGACTCTAACCTAATGATAATGGCTAAAATTGGTGTTAACCAAGAAAGCACAAACACAATTACTATTAAAGAAAATACAATATCGAATACCCTTTTAAAAAACTGATTCACACTTTCTTCTAAAGGAATATCACGAAGTGATAAGATTGGGATGAAGTCGTAATATTCGTATTTTAATTTTTTAGAATATATTTCTTTATTGTCTGGTAAAAACTTTAAAATCTTTAGATTATTATCTGCAAAATTGACGACTTGTAGAATTTGGGTATTGGACAACTCTGTAATAGAACAATAAATTTCGTCTACGGTATTTTCTTTTATATAACGCAAGCAATCGTCTAAAGACCCTTGAGATTTATCTTTCAGATTAAAAACACGCTTCAAAGAATATCCATACTCAGGATTTTGTTTAAAAAAATTCTCTAAAGCATTAGTTTGTCTGTTTTTACCAATAATTACAGTTGTTCTTAAGTTTCCTCCGAAGGACGACCGGTATTTTTGAAGTAAATAATATATCGCGAATTTAGCAATGCTTATAAGCAGAAAAACAAGTCCGATGTACTTTAAAATTAAATCTGTACTAATATTTAAATTATGTCTAAACCCAAAATAAGCGAAAACAATCAATGTAAATAACAAGGCTTGTTTAAACAACATGGCCATTATAGTTACTTCTCTTGTAAACCGATACACGTCGTAAAACTTAGAGTATAAAGAAAGAATTACCCATGTGATGGATACTAATGAAACAAATAAAATTGAATTGACATTTTCGAAGAAAAATAGCAAAGCTAATCCGTTAATTATACCTAAATCTATTGCATAAGAAATAGGCCTTAAGTACTTGGAATATCTACCTTGTTTGTATGTAGTCACTTGTGTTTATAGGTATAATGAAAACATCGTTTTTGATGCTTGATAAATTTAGAGAATACAAAAATAAGAAAGTAAGTTAGTTTAACTGCAGTTCCTATAATTTATTATTTATATATATGTATTCTAAGTATTGGTACTATTATTTATCTAAATAAAATTAGAACTTGTATGGGAGGGAAATCTAAAAAAAATCACTTAGTGACCAAGTATATTGAACTTTGTAGACAACGATTTTAAGGCTATTAAAAAAATAAGACAATTAATGGGGTAATAAAGAAAATTACCCCCAATTATCATGAATATCAAAACAACACTAAAGTAAAATAAACTTAAGTGGTCTGTGACAAAAAAATCTTTCAACAGCTTAAAAAACAGGAAAAACACGATTATTCCTAATATTCCAAAAAACAAGAATAGATCAATAATTTCCATTTCTACCCTATAGTTCTCCAAGCTAATTCCTCCGGTAAACAGGTTATAATTAATCTCGTTTAAATTATTCCAAGTTGAAATTAAGTTTTTGTTTCTCATGGACGAAATTGCTGTTAACACACCTCGATTTTCGATACTTTCTTTAAATAATTTCTGATTAAAAAATGCAAAGAAAGTGACAATAGAAGTGATTAGTAGTGTTAATACCGCATATATTTTATATTTTATATTCTTAATCTCATAATAAATAAAATAGAGTCCGATTAACACTAAAAAGCCAAGTAAAATTTTTGTTCCAATAAAAATTGATGAAAGTAAACAGATTCCAAGAAACACCTTGTTTCTCATTTTTAAAGCAATAAAAGTTGCAGATATATAAAAATAGGTAGACTGCATGGGTGTAATTAAGAGTCCATTGTAGCCAAATCTAAAATAATATGTTCTAAACAAATGAAAATCCGATAGTAAACCAAAAATGATTAATATAAAGTTTAAATACACAATATACTTAAACGTATTTATAACAGACGTCTCCCATGAGGACTTATCAACCGTCAAAAAAAATACGGGAGCAAAGAAAAAATAGCAACTGTATTTAATAAAATAATCCAGACCAGTATTGTATAGCTCTTTATTAATTATGAAAACAAGAAATAAAAACAAGAATAAAGTATAAACACGATAAGTTATTTTTGGTAATTTTTTATATGCAATAACAACAAATACAACAGACAACACCAACATTATTATTTTTAAATATCGGTTAGGCAAAATATTAAGGTGATATGCTGAAGTTCGTAGGAAAAACTTAGACACACCATCGGCTAGATACACTAAAATTAAAATGAGTTGTATTGCTATAGGTGTTACTTTTTCAGTCTTCATGTTTTTCTAATTTAAATACAGAAAACATAACCAATAAAAACGAAAAAGCCATTATGCCCCATTGTCTGTAAAGCATAGATTCTGTTAAAAATCCGACAGTAAAAATGTTTGTTATTAAAAACAAACTCATACTATTTACAGCATACTTATAAGCGTAAAAAATTATAAGTAACAGTATTATTAGTCCAATAAAACCAAGGCATAACACTGTATCTAGATACTGATTATGAGCATTATATTTATTATAAAAGCCCAAATAAAATTTATCCCTTTTATACTGCTCTAGTAATTCGTTTTTGCCATCACCAACACCATATCCAAAGACAGGACTATTCTTAATACTTCTTAGAGCACTATCCCATTTCTTTATACGAATAGATGCCCCTCCAAAATCGTCTTTATAAAAAGCTTCTTTATAGGTAACAGCCTCTATAAGCCGCGTTCTAGTAACTGGGTTAATTAGACTAATTATAGCAAAAACAGCTACAAGAGAACAAATGGTTAAAACTTTTTTTTGAAGATTTGATTTATCAAAGATTAAAAGGAATAAACTATAATTTAAAACAAATATGAATATTTGGGATCTTGAAGCGACCAGTAAAATTAAAACGGACAAAATGGCCAAGCGAAAATAATACGATTTTAATTTTATACAGTTTTTAATATAAAGCAGAAGTACCAAGCCCACATTGGTAAACAGTCCAAAATAAATAGGTTGTATTCTTAATGGGTAGGTAAATTTATCATAAGCAAAATACCAATAATTGAAGTAATCATACCTACCGTCTTTTACCTTAGACCCGTTCAATCGATCTATGATATACTCTAGAGTATAATTCTCGCTTATATTCTTGTAAATTGCTATAAAAAATAGCAAGAAGAATATTAGACAGAGAAAATTAACATAGTTATTAGCAATCCATTTTAAGTTTATATCCGTTTTCGAAATAAATAATGGAATTAAAGGTATAAGTAAAAACGAAATGGATGCAGTAACAACTTTAATTCCCCTACTTAAATCCTCCGAGTACGTTAGAGAGATTAACAGCATTATAAAATAAAGTATAAAGCATAGAGACACTTTATTAAAATTGTGCTTGTGGAAAGATTTTTTAAATATAATTTGTCTAGCCAAAACAACCACAAATAACAAACCTAGAAAAATAGGATTTAAGATTTGAGGAGGTATAACAAACGTTATTAAAACAATTGTTAAAAGAATATTTACAAATCCTATGTTTTTAAGTTTATGCATTAGAATTTAATTTAGACAGCAAGTATTCCTCATATTGAGAGTTTATTAAATCCCAATTAAAATTTAACATTATCTCCTTAACATTATTATTCTTAAATTCTTTCTTATATTTTTCAAATAAAACTGCATCATCCATTATTCTACAAACATCTTTCTCGTCTTTAAAATATAGTGCATTATCTTTTAAAATACTTTTATTAAACACATTATCATTAGCCACTATAAGTGCTCCAGAAGCCATCGCTTCAAGCAGTGATGGATTTGTTCCTCCAAC
Source organism: Formosa sp. F44 (assembly GCF_056238645.1). The sequence continues at coordinate 217,186 of NZ_JBWDLJ010000002.1, read as the reverse complement.
TGAATGTCCGTGGAAATAAAGCTTCGAAAAATACCGTAAATTATTTAAATGATCTAGATTATAAATACCTCCTACAAATTTAATATACGGGTGTTCTTTATATTTATTTTTTAAATATGCACCAAATTTATTTACGTCGTGCTTACCTACAACAAGGAATATCTCTTTTGTATTAGCTAGCACAGCTCCATCTAAAACAGACTCTATATTATTTTCAGGTTCAAGTCTAGCAATAAGCATGTTATAATTATAAGGCTTAACATAATATGTATTTAAAACGACCTCATTTGGAGTGGTAAATGCATCTGCTCCATAAGCAATATACTTAGATTCTTTATTATATGTTTTTTTTATATAATCTTGAATACCTATAGAGTCGGATACTAAGAAATCACTGCTTTTAATTGCTAAACTTTCGGCAAACTTAAGAAACCTTCTTACAGGTTTCTTATACTTAGATCGCTTCCACTCTAAGCCATCCATGTTGGTCACAATAAGAGAGCCTTTAGGAAGTAATTTACTCCAGATAGAACTACTTGTATATCCTAATTGTAGGATAACATCAAAATGTTCGGATTTACAGTGATTAATACAATTCAAATCATAAAAAAATTGTCCAGCTGTTCCAATTTTATCTTCTGGATCGTTTTTATGTATAATTTTCACTCCATTCCACTCCTTTTCTTGATAGGGATGTGTATGCGAATTAAAGACGCTTACATCGTAACCTTTATTAGCCATATATAATGAAAAATACTCAGCAAACTGCTCAAAACCACCATGGTTATTTGGCACACCTCTAGTTCCTAAAATTGCTAACTTCATTTTTTTCATATATCATTGAGTAAAATAAATATAATATCAGAATCGTAAAATAATAATAAAAACCATTAAAAAAGGCAGATAGCCAAAAGCTAGAAAAAGTAAGATATATAAAAATATTACTTTTTATGATTTGTTTGTTTGTTCTAAAAATCTGCACAAATAACATAACATACAATACTAGTGGCAAAAAGCCATAAGAGTAAGAGATGCTTAAAAAATCGTTATGAAACCATATAGCACTAGAGACATTTTTTAAATTGGCTTCCATAGATGCGTTAAAACCCCTACCAAAAATAAAATCTATAAAACTAAATGTTTTAATTTCCTTCCACCAAGAAGTCCAAATGATTACCCTAGAAAGCCTATCAAAATTAGAAGTAATTGTTTTAACAATAGATAGATATTGATAAATAACAGTATTACTAAATAAAGTTAAAAGCTTATCTATATAAACAAATAGTAACCCTCCTAAAAACATTAATGCAATTAAATATTTTAAGAATTTGGCCTTAAAATAATACAAACACAAACCTAATAATATGACCACAAATGGCGTTCTAGACCCTGTTAAAAATATTATTAATACTAGCGGAGACAAGGTGTATATATAAGTAAATTTACTTTTACCCAAACAATTATATCTATTAATTAGATACAATACAATAAATGTAAAAAAATAAGATGCAATATGTGCCTTCCTAAAAAATCCTTGCCTATACGATCTGCTAAACTCTATATCATTAGTTTCTAACCCCATAGTATTTCCCCAAATATTCTGATCGAATCCTAAAAAAGTTGCTAAAAACAATAATAGAGATAGAACTATAAACAGGTTGATCATGAATTTATTTGCTTTGAACCTATTTGAATTGGAGAACAAATAAAAAGTACCGAAAAACGCCATTATAAATAAGTAATCGGACAGGGATTCTTTATAAAACCCTGTTCTTAGGGTATTAACTATAAATGAAAGAGAAAAAGAGATCACGATAACGACAAATGAACCATACTTGTCTAAGGAGAAAAAACCTGGTATTATAAGTAATGTAAAATAAAAAATTAGTGATATAACAAATAATGGTATATCAAAAAAGTAATTAATCACACTGTCTAATGCAAAAATTAAAACATATAAAATAAATAATAAAGATCTCTTATCTACCTGCATCTAAAACAATTTTTTAAACACTTTGTCTGGTCTAAAAACACTAGAAATTCCCAAGAAACACATTCTTTTAAAAATGTTTTTTTCAAAGTAATATTTTCTATAAAATTTTAAACTTATAAAATTCACACCTATTTTGATGCCACTTGTTTTTGTTTGAAATATTTTGTCCCTTAATATATATGTCTTTTTAATTGTACTGTAAGGCAATGCATTTGAAACACTATTTTGATGAATACGAACAAAGGTAAGCTTATCTTTAACACTTTGCGCTTTTGCTCCATGCTTTATCATTCTAGAAAAAATATCATAATCTTCTGCTGGCACATTATCCTGACGGTAAAGGTGTTGCTTAAACAATACCGTTTTACCCATAACTGTTCCATGCAACAAGCCATGCTCTCCTTTTAGATATCTTTTATAAATAGCATCCCATTTTTCTGGAAAATTAGAGGCGCCAACGACATTATCTATTTCTTCGTTAAAATACACAACATTACTTCCTGTTAAATCTATATTGTTATTACTTTCTAGAAGTTTATACTGGGTCTCTATTCTCGTTTCTTCTAAAACATCGTCTGGATCAACTCTAAGAATGTATTTTGAAGTTGTGTTTTCAATACCTATATTTAGTGCATTTGCAAACCCCACATTAGTTTTTAATGCTATAACTTTTAAATAATCTAAGTTATATTTAGATAGTGTTTCTAAAGATTTATCGGTTGACCCATCATCAATAATTATCAATTCTTTAGGTAAAATACTCGAGTTAATTACACTAGCTAGGAATTCATCTAAATATTTTCCATTGTTGAAATTTGCCGATACAATAGATACATTACAACTTTGTTTTTTACTCATAACTCATAAATTCTTCTCTTTGTTCCTTATCCATTATATGATCTATATAAGTATTTATTTTAGGTAGTTTAGAAGTTATTTTTACACTCGATAAAACACGATGACCAAAACGTTTAGCATAGTACAAAAGTGAAGTATGCATACCAATAACCGTGAGATTATTTGATTTTAAAAATTCAAACTCTAAAATGCAATGATCTCCAAGGCATATTATATCCTGAAAATTAAAATGTTGAACTATAAAGCTAATGGTTTTCTCTCTTATCGCTTCATTTTGCTCTGGATGAAACTTAACAAACAATCTATTGCCACTTGGGTTTAAGTTTAACGTATCCTTAATTATTTTTAAATAATCTTCCTCTGTAATATTAGTACGCTCTTTGAAAGAGTCTAAAACAAACACAATATCGTCGTTTGCTATCGTATTTTTATAATTAGAAACGATTTTACTATCTATGTTTAATACTTTTTTTTCATCGATAAAAGGAAAACAATCAGTACTCATACAAATAGCAAATTTAAACTTTTCCTTAGGATAAGGGTAATAATGGCTATTGTGTAATAAAAATCTCTTTGAAAACATTTTAGACAAATACTGACTAACACCCATTTTAGTAGGTTCATACAAAGCCTTATCTTGTTTATAAGCTGTTATTCCCTCTTCTACAAGTACAATATTATTGCATAATTTATGAGTGGCTATAATTTGAAATAATGAATGATTAAACTGAGGTAAATACGCCGTAAACGAATTACCATCTGATAATTGTGTAATCCCCTCGTCTAAGGCGATAAGCTTCCCTTTAAGCTTAAATATCTTACTTAATTTAGATGCTTGTTCAAGGTAATTGTACAAATTGGTGACATCATACCCATGTTCATTAGCTTTCATTGTATAGCTTCTAGAGGTAATAAATTTTACCTTGTTACGATCTAATTTAGACTCTAAAATAAACAGCTGAGCAATGACGTAAGTAATGTGACTATGGATATAGAAAATGTGCATAATTAATTTTTAAATAAAAGTTTTTTAACCTTAAAGAGGTCAAACTTTTTGTTTAGTAATACTAAGGTGAGCATATAGTAAACTACAGACGAAACTACCACAACCCACTTTAAGCTAAAATGCATATTCAAGAAATAGAATGGAACATAACTTATTATGGACAATAAAATAATCATGAAATAGTTCTTGATAGGAAAATAATCACTGACTTTTAAGTTCAATCTTTTTTTAATAAAGTATAACGAAATAGAAATGGTAATTAAACTTGCAAAAACAGTAGCCCAAGCAGCTCCTTTAATACCGTAAGCAGGTATTAATACCAAATTTAAACTGAGACCTATAACTGCACTTAAGAATATAATGAAATTAGATTTTTTTTCTAGACCAATACTTCCCATAAACACAGAAAAAGCCATAACGCTTAGCATATATCTTAGTATATAGATTTTAAAAACATGGCCAGAAATTTCGAAATCATCCCCATATAAAAATTTAATCAACGGCACGGCTTCAAAAAAACAATAAACCAAGATAGGAATTAGAAAAAATGAACATTTTAAAATAGCCTTTTTAACTTCTATCGCTAATTCTTCTATTCTATTTTTAACATGTAAGTCGGCAAACATCGGAATTAAAGCTATAAACAGTGAGCTGGTAATTATATTAACAAAAGGCAAATTAATCGCACCATTTTGATAATAAACAAAGTCTGTTGGATTTAGCAATATTGCGATTAAATATTTGTCTACATACAAACTAAAAGCCCCCAAAATTACGCCTAATGAGATGGTTGATATATAAATAAACTCACTTTTTTTAAAGGATTGAGAATTAAAACTTAATTCCTTTTTATTAATTATTAAAGTGTTTATAATTAGTCTAAAAAACTCGATACAAAGTAATTGAAGAAGTACTAACTGAGCATTAAAATTGCCATATAAAAAATCGAATAAAAAGCAACCTAACAGACTTATAACCGTAACTGTGTACAGCATCAAATATTTGTCGAGCTTATTTTTTAGGTAATGATAATTAGGAAAAATTGTGTTAACTAACTTGAAGAAGTAATATAAAAGAATAATAGAAATGTATCTTGTAAAGACTTCGTTCTTAAAACTTTCACTTATAAATAATTTGGATGCATAAATCACTACACAAAGCACCAAGGACACTGATATTAGTAAAATAGAAAACTTACCAAACAAAAGGTCTTTTTGTCGTGACTCACCATATTTACCATAAAAGTAATTTAAAGAAAGTGGTAATCCTGATACAAAAGTTACTAGAATAGAAGCTATAAATATAACCTGTAACAATTCTCCTAATTCATTTTTGTCAACAAAAAATCGAGATAAGAAAATGGAAATCAAAAGAACTTCAAAAGTTCTCATCATGTTCGATAAAGAAAAAAGAATTTTATTATTAACACGCATCACTTAACACTGACCCTTAGTTACTTACAAATTAAAAAACGTTGAAAACTTAAATTTTAGTCTAGCATAGGGAAAACTATCCCTTCTATATTAACCGAAACAAAATTCGGGTCGTAAGCTCCATCTATAGGTTGAGTAACGATTAATTTAGCAGTATTATTATAAGAAGCATATTTACTAGGCTTAAATAATTGTTCGAATTTACCATCGTCAAAGTAAAATTCTTTTTTATCATATCTAATTTTAAGATTCTTGAGAACAATTGGTTCTTGAGAGTAATTTACCCCAAAATCTATTCGTAAACCGTTGGGAATAATCTCTTCTGGGATTTTAAAAACAATACTTTGAACATCTTCCGAACCCTTAACCTCATTCATTAATGCGCGTTCAGGAGCATAACCACTATTATTAAAATCTTTATAGAACACGTGGAATTTATCATCCTTTTTTACAACAACATCTAGTATAATTTCATAAAACAAATGCCCCTCAACCTCATTATTTATTACAAATTGGTGATCATTAGCTTCTATGTCTTTAGATGATTTCTTTTCTGATTTACAAGAAAAAAATGAAATTAAAGTAATAAGGATAATAAGCAGTCTCATAAATTTATATTGGTTTTTGCCTTTAAATTTTTCAAAAATACAATATGTTGAGCGTTAAATCTTCTTTAATTCTTACTTATATAAAAACTTACTATTAGTCTCTCTAAACAGAACATAGTTGTGCTATAAACAGCAATTTATTAGAAGTTATCGAATCCGTCAAAGCGTTTAATATAACCCCTATCAAGATTTTTTAATTCTTCATTATTATACCCGTAAAAACTGATACCATTAACTTCTGAAGCCTCAAAATCATTAATAGAATCACCTATAAGGCACGTCTTTTCTTTGTTATAATTATATTGATCTAATAAGTCTTTTACCAACTGTTTTTTAGGTGTAGGAGAACCGTGAATAGAAATAAAATAATGTTCAATAGATAATGCTTTGCAAAGAAACCTCAGCTCTTCTTGATCTGAACCGGATACAATGTGAAAGTTATAGTTCCGGAAATTATCTTTAATGAATGAAATAGAGTCTAAAATCAGGTTTTCAGGATTTGTTAACTCTTTTTTCATTAGAACAGAGAACGCTTCGGCATAGTCTAAAACGCGCGCTTCTGAAATAGATTCATTTAAAATGTGTTCATAAAAGTATCTAATTTTCACATAGCGAGAAAGTCCACCGTTTGCTTTATGAAAGTTTAATAAAGCGTTCACTTGTTTCGGTTCAAAATCTTTAAATATTTCCTTAAACCCCCAATCTCTAACAGGCATAGAGTCTAAAATAACCCCATCAAAATCCCATAGTATATTTTTAATCATAATCCATTTAGGGTTTTAAAAATCATTTCTCCTAATTTAAAATCTTGTGGCCAGTCAATATCGAACGAAGCGTAGCCTTCACTTTCAAACATAAAAGGTTTCTTACCTATTCTATCACCGTATATATTATAGTTTTCTACAGAGTTTAAGAAGATTCCACTATTTATTTCATACAATTCTGATATGGTTTGTGTCCTTGGCCATTTTTCTACTTCCCGATCGTAATTCACACTTCCTTTATCATTCCATAAAAAAGATTGAATTTTATTAACTGACATTAGACTATCGTAATTAGAAGTTTCAATTTCTTTTAGATATGTGTAAATAGCTTGATCATAAACTTCATTCGTTAAGAACGGAGACGTTACATGTGTCCATAACACATGGCCTTCTTTAATAATACTCGGCACATAGTTAATAAGCTCGTCTGTACTAGTTGCTGATGTAGCGAGGTGTTCTGGTCTTCTATCAATAATAATACTTTTATCGATACTTTTTGCTATATCAATAACCTCTTGATCATTAGTTGATACAACAATACGATCGATTAATTTAGTTTGTAGAAGCTGTTTTAATTTTACTTCAAGTAATCCGCCTTTAATTCCAGAAAATATCTTTGTGTTTTTTTCAGGAACCCTTTCGCTTCCTGCTCTACATGGTAAAAATGCTGTAATCATTATATAATACTATAAATTGATGTTACCTTAATTTTTTTATACTTAGTTGGGGTAATAGATACAATACTAATGTCTTTAGTCTTTAATGCGTCATTAATAATATTTTGATTCTCTTGAGCTAAAAGGAATTGTGTATTATCTATAGCCGTATTGTAACCATCAAAACCCGCTAAATATATATTTTTTACACCTAAATCTAATGCTGTTTGTAACCCAATAACCATTGGAGAGTCCACAGAAACAGAAGTAAAATTTATATCACTTAGCTCAACAGAAACCTCTTTTATCTCGTTTGGAATAATTGTGCCCATTTTTCTTGGAAATGGAGGATACACACACGTCTGTTTTAGCTTAGAAACATCACCAATCGTTTTGAGCAATTTCTCGCTTTCAAAGCCTGCCAAAGCAAAATACTGAGCATTTTCAACATTTAAATATGTGTCCGCATGTCTTGCTCCTGCATGGATAATACAAGTATTACTATTTTTAGATGCCAATTTTTTAATTGCGGTGCTATGCGTTTTTGCAGATAAACCTCCTCCTAAAATTATTGCTGTTTCAAAAGTCGATTTCCCTTCTAAGACTTGTAGTTTAATATTGTCTTCTAGTGCTTCTTTTTGATTTTTTAAAGCATTTACAATATTTCCTATGGGATACCTATTCATACCAACCCATTCCATGACTTGTTTTTGAGGAAGCGAGAATGCTCCCGAAAACATATATGGTAAGTTAGTACCCCATTTATAATTGGCTTTTAACGTTTCAAATTCATCTACAACATAGCTCAGTTTAGTAAAGTTTAGATCTAATACACCGGTACTATTTAGGTAAGTTAAAAGTAATTCTGTTCTTAAATTACCAGCTCCTCTACCCATTCCTGTTATAGTTCCATCAATTAACTCACAACCATTTTCTACGGCTGTTAAAGAGTTTATTAATGCCATCTCTAAGTTATTGTGCCCATGAAATCCTAGAGTTACATTTGATTTAGATTTTACGAGCTCTATGGTCTCTTTAACATCTTCTGGTAACACACCTCCAAAAGAATCTACCATGTAAAAACAATCAATCACATCATCCAAGCCTACAAGTAAATCTAAAAAAGAAGCATCTTCTTTCCAGCTTGACATGTACATAACATTAAACCCAACCTGAAAGCCCATAGCTTTTACTCCTTTAGCCAAAACAATGGCTCTTTTAAAGTTTTTAGGATCTATTGCCATTCTAACCATAGAAACATAAGGTTTACATGGCTCTAATAAATCTTTTAAATGTTCTGGACGTATGTTTTTTTCATCTAAAATGATTACAAGTTTCTTTGTAGGCATTAAAGCTCTTAAACGTTTCATTACATAATCGGGACAGTAAAAGTACTCTCCAAGATACCCTTTTAAAGGAATGCTTCTATACCCAATTTCTACATACTCAATGGGCAATTCTTCCATGGCTTTACAGTAGTCTTCAACCAATTCTACATTAAAATCCCAATTGGTATAATACCCTCCATCTCTAAGCGTACAATCTAATATTTCAAATTTATTTGGCATTCGTCGTATATAAACAGATTTTTATTTTTTGTTACTGATATAGATTAACAAAGATTTTTTTTAACGCTTCCAGGCCTTATATTGCATACCTTCGTGTATACACTAAATAATAAAATTTGAACAAGAATAATTTATAACTTATTATTTAGTAGCAATTTGAATTTAACGCTTAATAATCTGCTCTCTATTGTAAATATTCTTAAATTAAAATTGCCTGCTTTAATCTTCATTAAAACAGGCAATTTACAATATTTTTAATCAATTATATACTCCTTGTAAGGAGATATTAAATTTCAATAATTACTAATTTGTAGGTCTCTAGAGAGTATTATAAATTAATTAAATATTAAACAATCATACCTGCAGCAACAGTTTCGTTTGTAGAATCGTCTACCAAAACAATGCTTCCTGTAGAGCGATTTTCTCTATAAGAGTCTATCATTAATGGCTTAGTTGTTCTAATCTTAACTTTTGCAATATCATTCATATTTAGATCAGCATTACCCTCAACTCGATTTAAGGTTTCTATATCTATTTTATAAACCACATCTTTAATCATCGCTTTCTGATCGTTAGACGTATGCTTTATTGTGTATTTAGTACGTGGCTTTGCTCCTGTACTATTTAACCAACATAACATCACCTCTATATCTTGCGATGCCTCTGGCTTATTATTTGATCTTACAATCATATCTCCTCTACTAATATCGATATCGTCTTCTAATTGAATCGATACAGACTGCGGTGCAAAGGCTTCTTCTAATTCTTGATCGTATAAATTTATACCTTTTATTTTTGAAGTAAAACCTGAAGGCATAACAGTAATTTCATCGCCCACACGAAGTACACCACTGGCAACACGTCCAGCATAACCTCTGTAATCTCTATGCGAATCGCTTTGCGGCCTAAGTACTGTTTGCACAGCAAAACGAGCATCAACCTTATTAATATCACTACTAATATGCATCGTTTCTAATACATATAGCATCGGTGAACCTTGGTACCAAGGCATATTCTCTGAGCGGTTAACAACATTATCTCCATCTAAAGCACTCATTGGAATAAATCTAACATCCTTAATTAGCATCTTAGACGAAATTTCTTCAAATTGAGAAACGATTTTATTAAACACCTCTTCTGAATAATCTACAAGATCCATTTTGTTTACACACACAATAACATGTGGTATATTTAATAAAGAAGCAATAAATGCATGGCGTTTTGTTTGCTCTATTACCCCGTGTCTGGCGTCTACCAAAATCGTAGCTACATTTGCTGTAGAAGCTCCTGTAACCATGTTTCTAGTATACTGAATATGACCTGGAGTATCTGCAATGATAAATTTACGCTTAGGTGTTGTAAAATATCTGTATGCAACGTCTATAGTTATACCTTGTTCACGTTCGTCCTTTAAACCGTCTGTAAATAAGGCTAAATCGACACCTGCGTGACCTTTTTTCTTACTTGTATTTTCTATTGATTGTAACTGATCTTCAAAAATAGATTTTGAATCGTATAGTAAACGACCAATTAAGGTACTTTTTCCGTCATCTACACTCCCAGCTGTTGTGAATCTTAATAATTGATTATTATCTAACATATTACTTGTTTCTTAAATTGATTGGAGAATTGATTAAAAATAGCCTTGACGTTTTCTGTCTTCCATTGCAGATTCTGAACGCTTATCGTCACTTCTGTTACCACGCTCTGTCTGACGCATTCCGGCAACTTCTTCTGCAATTTTTTCTAAGGTATCGGCATCAGATTCAATACCTCCTGTTATAGTAATATCTCCTAATGTTCTAAATCTAATTTTCTTGGTAACAACCTCCTCATGATCTTCTAGAACAAGAAACTCTGAATTCGGTATCCAAGCATCTTGTCTCCAAACCACTTCACGCTCATGAGCATAGTATAATGAAGGGATCGCAATGTTTTCACGTTTAATGTAATTCCAAACATCCATTTCGGTCCAGTTGCTTATTGGGAACGCTCTAAAATGTTCGCCTTCAAAATATTTACCGTTTAAAATGTTCCATAATTCTGGACGTTGGTTTTTTGGGTCCCATTGTCCGAAATCATCTCTATGCGAAAAGAAACGTTCCTTAGCTCGTGCTTTTTCTTCGTCACGACGTCCACCACCAATAGCACAATCTACTTTATTCGATTCAATAGCATCTAAAAGTGTTGTAATTTGAAGCGCGTTACGTGTAGCGTTTTTACCTTTTTCTTCAGCTACTCGTCCGTCATCAATCGATTCTTGCACAGAACCAACTATTAAGTTTACACCTAATTCTTTAATAATATCATCTCTAAATTGAATGGTTTCAGGGAAGTTATGTCCCGTGTCAACATGCATTAACGGAAAGGGTATTTTTGAAGGGTAAAACGCTTTTTTAGCTAAATGCGTTAAAACAATAGAGTCTTTCCCTCCAGAAAATAATATTACTGGATTTTGAAATTGAGCCCATACTTCTCTTAAGATATAGATAGCTTCACTCTCTAATTCATCTAAATAATTTAAATAATACTTATTACTGCTCATTGCTCAATAATTTTAATTTAGGTAATATATATTCTACTATTCTGTCTGCTGCATCTTCTACCGATACATCTTCAGTTTTAATCTCAATATCTGGATGTTCTGGAGCTTCGTATGGTGCCGAAATCCCAGTCATATTTTTAATTTCCCCAGCTCTAGCTTTTTTGTAAAGTCCTTTTGTATCTCTACGTTCACATTCCTCTACGCTCGTATTGACATATACTTCTACGAAGTTATTATCTTTAACGATAGTTTTAATATTTTCCCTATCCTTTTTATACGGAGAAACAAACGCTGCTAAAGTTACAACTCCTGCATCAATCATTAAATTTGAGATTTCTGCAATTCTACGAATGTTCTCTGTACGATCCTCTGGGGCAAAAGTTAGGTCGTTATTAATTCCTTTTCTTATGTTATCTCCGTCTAAGGTATAGGTTTTTATTCCTTTTTGAAACAATTTTTGCTCAACGACATTCGCTATTGTCGATTTCCCTGAACCCGAGAGTCCTGTAAACCACATTAAAAAGGAATTATGCTGATTTTTATTTTGTCTATCTCCTCGGGATATTTGATAATCATGAGGTATAATATTCTCTTTCATTATTCGTGAGTCTGACGTTTATTTTTATCTAAACCAAAATTAATTTTATACCATGCTCTTTCATGTAAATAATATAAAATCATTTTAGTTAATACTTCTGTACCTCCTACTTTTAAGCCTATCATTGGATCTCCTGAAATTAGCCAAGCCAAAGTCATAGTATCCATCGTCCCTACAACACGCCACGTAATGGTTTTAATAATATGACGCTTATTACTTTCGTCCATGTCGACTTTAAACCATACACGCTCGTGTAAATAATATAAAATCATTTTGGTTGTAACTTCAGCTGCACCAATTTTAAGACCTGTAAGCGGATCTCCAGAAATTAACCAAGACAACAAAATAGTGTCTAAAGTCCCAACTATTCGCCAAGTAATTGCCTTAACAATATGTCTTTTATGTGAGGTATCTTTCATTTTTTATAGACTTTTATGCCTATTATGCTTAGAACAAAAGTAAGCTTTTTTTACTTAAAAACAATTATCCTATAGAGTTACTAGGAAAAAAGGATTTAATAAATTTTCTTTATTGTATAATAACGCCTCATCCGTTTCCTTCGAAATGACTTCTACTCCTACAGCATTACAAATTGCCTGACCTGCAGCAGTATCCCACTCCATTGTTGGAGCAAATCTAGGATAAACATCTGCATTTCCTTCTGCTAATAAACAAAATTTAAGAGAACTTCCTTTGGAAACAATTTCTACATCACTGCCATTTGCTTTTAAAGTTTCTACAAAGTCAAGTGTATCCTGACTCATATGCGAGCGACTTCCAACAACCTGAACTGGATTAGAATTAGAGTCTTTAGGTTGCAATGCTTCTGCGTGTTCTAAAATATATTCTATAGACGTATTATGGTCTTTTAATTCTACTTTAAAACCTCTATTATTGGTTACATCCCCGTAGTATAGAGTCTTAACGGCAGGCACATAAATCACACCTAAAACAGGTTTCCCATTAGTTACAAGTGCAATATTAACTGTAAACTCTCCATTACGTTTTATAAACTCCTTAGTACCGTCTACTGGATCTACAATCCAGCAGGTTTCCCAAGTTTTTCTAACCTCGTAATCGGTTTGTTTATTCTCTTCGCTTATAATTGGGATTTCCGTTGGGATTAAAAATGAATTAATAATATCGTTCGCTTTTTTATCGGCTTCAGTTAACGGCGATTTATCATCTTTAAGCTCGACATTAAAAGCTGTATCATACACTTGCATAATTACTTCTCCTGCTTTTAATGACGCTTCAATAGCAGTTTTTAAATTGTTATTCATCTATAAATTATTTATGGCTTTTCTTAAACTTACCCTCCAATGCGGAATATCCATTTTAAAAGTTTCTTTTATTTTTGATTTATCCATCACACTAAACTGTGGACGTGCAGCCGGTGTTGGATAAGCTTCTGTTTTAATTGGAAATACAATTGTTTTTGTATCTGCAATTTCAAAAATAGCATGTGCAAAATCGTACCAACTAGCTACCCCTTCATTACTATAGTGATATAGACCATAATTAGTCGAATTATCATTTATAATCTTCACCATTACACCCGCTAAATCTGTCGCATAAGTTGGCGTTCCAATCTGGTCTGCAACCACATTTAATTCCGGTCTAGATTCTGCTAAACGCAACATGGTTTTCATAAAATTATTAGCATGTTCCGAATACAACCAAGATGTTCTTAAAATGAAATATGCCTCTAGGCTATTTTGAATGGCTTGTTCGCCTTCCAATTTAGTTAAACCGTATATCCCTAGAGGTTGAGCACGATCGGTCTCAGAATATAAAACCGAAGATTTCCCATCGAACACAAAATCTGTAGAGACATGGATTAGCTTTACATTATTAGCTTTGCAGGCCATCGCTAGATGTTTAGCGCCATCCTTATTCACTTTTCGCGCTAAATCCACATCAGATTCAGCTTTATCTACAGACGTGTATGCTGCACAATTAATACACCAATCGATATGGTTATTTTGAAAAAAATCAGCAACGTGTTGCTGATTTGTAATATCTAAATCGTCCGAATCTGTATATATATATTGAAACTGATTGTAGCCCTTGCTAACATCTTTAATACTTGTTGCTAACTGACCATTTCCTCCGGTGACTAAAATATTTATCATAATTTTGCTTTTTCAAACGATGGTAAAACAATATCTTTTTCTGAAATATTCATTTCACTTTCATCAATTTGCCAATCAATATTTATCGTTTTATCGTTATAAATTATACCGCCTTCAGAAGCCTTGTTATAAAAATTATCGCATTTATAAGAAAATATCGCAGTTTCGCTTAAAACCACAAATCCGTGAGCAAATCCACGAGGCACAAATAATTGTTTTTTATTCTCTTCGGTTAAATTTACGGCGACATGCTGTCCAAACGTAGGAGAATCCTTTCTTATATCGACAGCGACATCCAACACCTCACCTTTAACTACACGAACTAACTTTGCTTGCGCATGTTCACCTAATTGATAATGAAGTCCTCTTAGAACGCCACGAGAGGAAAAAGACTCGTTATCTTGAACGAAAGTCACATCTAAATTTGTTAATTTTTTAAATGTCTGAGCATTATAAGATTCTAAAAAATAGCCTCTTTTATCTCCAAAAACTTGAGGTTCGATTATGAAACAATCTTTTAATTTAGTTTCTGTAACAGTCATTATTTTTTATTTAGTAACCCTAATAAATTTCTACCGTACCCACTCTTTAATAAAGGTTGCGCTAAAGCTTCAAATTGTTCGATAGTAATGTAGCCCATTTCGTAGGCTGCTGCTTCTATAGAACCAATTTTTAATCCCTGACGCTCTTCTAAAACCTCTACAAATTGAGAGGCCTGCATTAACGATTGGAATGTACCTGTATCTAACCAAGCCGTACCTCTGTCTAAAATACTAACGCTTAATTTTCCTTGTTCTAAGTACACCTTATTAACATCGGTAATTTCTAATTCACCTCTATGACTAGGTGAAATATTTTTAGCAATTTCTACCACAGAGTTATCATAAAAATAAATACCAGGAACCGCATAATTAGATTTCGGGTGTTCAGGTTTTTCTTCAATAGAGATAGCTTGACCATTTTCATCAAAATCTACTACTCCGTAACGTTCTGGATCATGAACGCGATACGCATAAATAATTCCACCATCAGGATCGTTATTCGCTTGTAGCAATTTTCCCAAACCAGTTCCGTAAAAAATGTTATCTCCTAAAATTAAGGCCACTTTATCATCTCCAATAAAATCTGATCCAATAATAAAAGCTTCGGCCAAACCATTAGGCTCTTCTTGTACAGCATATTCAAACTTACATCCGAATTTTTTTCCATCTCCCAATAAATCTTTGAATAAAGGTAAATCTTTAGGCGTTGAAATGATTAGAATTTCATTAATCCCTGCATACATCAAAGTTGAAAGCGGATAATAAATCATTGGTTTATCGTAAATAGGCATTAATTGCTTACTTACAGATAACGTTAAAGGATGTAACCTTGTTCCAGATCCTCCTGCTAGAATAATTCCTTTCATTTTAGTTTTTGTATTTATTGATATACCACTCTATTGTTTTCTTAATTCCTGTTTCGAAATTTTCATCGGCTTTCCAGCCTAATTCATTTTCTAACTTTGTAGCATCTATGGCATAACGGAAATCATGTCCTGCACGGTCTTTTACAAAAGTAATTTGATCTGCATAAGGCTTATCCTTTGGATAAATACCGTCTAAAATACCACAAATAGTATTTACAATATACATGTTATCACGTTCGTTTCTACCTCCAATATTGTAAGTTTCACCGAACTTTCCTGTATTATAAACTAAAGCAATTCCCTTACAGTGATCTAAAACATATAACCAGTCACGGATATTTTTTCCATCGCCATAAATTGGAATATCTTCACCTGATAATGCTTTTCTAATAATTGTCGGAATTAATTTTTCGTCGTGCTGTTTCGGGCCATAATTGTTAGAACAATTAGTTGTTAAAACATTCATCCCATAAGTATGAAAATAACTTCTTACAACAAAGTCTGAAGAAGCTTTAGACGCACTATATGGACTATTTGGAGCATAGGGAGTAGATTCTAAAAACAGACCTGTTTCACCTAACGTTCCATAAACCTCATCTGTAGAGATATGATGAAATTTGTTATTCTCGCATCCTTCTTTAAATTCGAAAGGACCATTCATCCAGTGTTTTTTAGCAACATCAATTAAATTAAATGTTCCAAAAATATTGGTTTGCATGAAAGCATCAGGATTTTTTATAGAATTATCTACATGCGATTCTGCCGCAAAATGAATAACTCCAGAAAATTTATATTTATCGAATAATTCTTCAATTAAATTACGATCACAAATATCACCTTCAACAAAAGTATAATTTGGATTACCGTCTACTTCCGATACGTTTGCCAAATCTCCAGCATAAGTTAACTTATCTAGGTTTACAAGATGAATATCTTTGTTTTCTTCCAAAAAATAAGGAACAAAATTAGAGCCAATAAACCCTGCTCCTCCGGTTACTAATATTGAAGTTTTAACCTTCATAATTCTTTATAAATTTTATTATTTTTAATAATGCAAAACCTAAATACATTACTATAAAAGCAAGTATTGGTAATATGAGCATATATTTCTTTTGAATTTTTGATACTTTATTCCCAACTGATTGAAATCCAGAAACCGTCTCGAAAAGTACGTCTTCTTCAAGCTGTTCTCTTTCCAATCTCACTAACTGATTTCTTAAATCTATTTCTTTATTAAACAGTTCAAATTCCTTGGTTACCGATTTATCTTTTTCGAAAGATAACCCATCCCCTATAGTCATGCCTTTCCTAGATTGCGATTTTGATTCGGCTTCTAAAACGGAAATATAAACTTTTTGTAATGAATCTATTTTATCTAAAGATGAATTTATACTTATTTTTTCGATATTATATAATTTATCCCGTTTATCCATCAATGTTTGAGAATAATTATTCTGAATCGTCGCATTAAAACCACCTTCTAAGTCTTTAAAAATATTGTTTTGAAGTGCCTCTACTTTGATTTCAAATATCTTAGAAGAATATATATCTCTACCTTCTAGATATTTCTCGTAGGTAAAATTACTTGCCGTAGCCGAGTCTGTAGACTGTAAAAACTCTTCATATTCCAGAACTAACTCCGTCTCTGTTTCTGGTCCTTGAACCACTTTTATAGACTGAATTTTTTGAGCTTGTTCAACATCTATTTTAAAGATGTTGGCTATATCATTGTAGTTACCATCCTCTATTAAAGTATTAAAATATTTAACATTGTTTATTAGCGGAAATTTAGAGTCATAATACGGCTTAACCAACATACTGGAGCTGTAAACAATTGGTTTGGTTTTATCCATAAAATAACCAATAGCTGCAGAAATTAGAATTATAACTAGTATAATTTTGGAATATGTAACTATGGGCTTTAAAATGTAAATAAGTCCTTTAAAAATAGATTTAAAGATTAACCCAATAAATTTAAATAAGTTAGAAAACCCTTTACCTATATAGTTAAACAAAACGATTAAGTCTACTTCTTCGTTTGAAGTTTGTTGTTTTTGTGGCAGATTAGAATTCTCTGGCAAGTTTGTGTTCATTTAAATTAGTTAAATATTTGTTGTAAAATGGTTCTTGTAATTAAATACGTTGGTTTTACTCCCGATGTTCCTAATCCACCTGAAGCCAAAGTTCCTCCTGTTTCTAACGGGTTGTCACTGGCGTAATACGCATATCTTACTTTAACATCTGGAGAAATATTTCCGCGTACTTTAGAAGCAGACTGAATCGCTTTTTGGTAATGTGCACCTTCCATTTCTAATCCAATGACATTCCATGTAGAGTTATAAAAGAATTTTAGAATGTCTTTATTTTGAAGCGAAGTTCCCAACACAGTAATCATTGTGCCTTCCGAAACTCCAATTCCATGTCCTTCTAAATCGGATTTACTTAATTCGTTATTAAGCGGATAGTTATCTGCTGTTCCTTCAAAAATATGAGCAGAAGGTATCATAATATCTCCTTTTCCGCCCTCTAATATTCCAGCTTTTCCCATTATAGAAAGCGATTCCACATTTAAGTGTACTTTCTTACCTTCTATTTTATAAGGTTTTAAAAGTTCGTCTATAGTTTCGTAAGCTTGCTCTCCAAATGCGTAATCCATAACTAAAAGCACTGGCTTTTCTTCTTGTAATTTAGCTTGGTTTGCATCGATATCAATTTTTGAAAAATCTATTTTAGAGGTATCAAAAATCTGAACATCAATATTTGTTCCTGAGCTATCTTCAATAAAAATCATTCCTCTTTGCAACGCTTCTTTATTTACTTTATTGCGAAGCGACTTATTATCTTTATGACTTATAGCCTCATACACTTCAAAAACATCCTTTTTTGAGACTAAGGTTTTTAAAGCGTTTGGAGCAAAAAGCGTATTCATTACACTGTGCATATTTGCACTAATAACATGAATCGGACGATTTAATAGCTTATTTTTATAAAGCACTTGCTTGATGTTATTTGCCCAAATTTCACCATGAATATGGTGTCCTAAGCGTTCTCTTAACATCGGACTAAAACTAACAGTCCGTTTATCGTTATTTATAACTTCTTCTATAGCTAATTTACCTAACCAATACACAATATGTAACAAGCGTTCTGGACGGTTTGGCGCAGAAAACTGACTATAAATATCAGTGATTTCATTAAAAGTTCTGCCTAAAATATTCGCGGTATACGTTATTGCTATTTCTCGATCTTGTTGAGATAATTCTTCGTTTGCAAGGACTACTTTTTCTAATTTAATCCAATCTCTTGTGGTCGTACCCTCGTCGTCAATAATGACGCGTTTACTAATTTTATGAGATTCAATAAAAAGAAAAGTAAGGTGGGTAAGGATATCGTAAATTTCTGATCGTCCGCGCGTGATTTCAATATTCATCTGATCCTCATCAATACGGTAACAATTACGACGACGTTTAGGCGGAATTATCGCTTTAAAATGAGAATTAGCATAGCCCTCGTCACTCGTTAAATTTATATAACGACATTCTTCGATACCTATTGGTAGTCTATCAATAATATAAAGCAATCCGTTTAATTCGGCTTTTTCATCGCCTACAGATCCATAAATCTCAGGTCTTAAAAGCAATAATGCTTCTCTTAACGTTTCACCAGAAATTCCCATTGGTTTGTAAAACCCACGATTAAACAGATGTCTCATCGTAATATACATGCGCTCTATCGCACCTGAGCTCTCTTGAGCTCGCGTTCTTTCATGATGTTTTTTATTACTCATACAAATATTTTGCATGTAAATATACTACTATTTAGTTACTTTTAAAGCATATAGCGTATCTGCTATTTTTCGGTCGTTAGATAATCTTGGAATTTTATTTTGACCTCCTAACTTTCCTATAGATTTCATATAATCTTGAAATCCATCTTTTTTAATTAAAGTAATTTTTAAAGGCTGTAGTACTTTACCAATAATTAAGTCGTAATAATAACTATTCTGATTTTGAAGTGATTGGTCTAAACGATTTACTAACCCTGCAAGATCTTCTGGTTCGTTTTCAAACTCTACAAACCACTCGTGAAATGGTAAACCTGATTCTGGATTAATTTGAGGCGCAACAGTAAATTCTGAAATACGAATATCTGTGTTTTCGGTAGCTACTCTCATTGCTTCTTCAACCTCCTTACCAATTACATGCTCTCCAAAGGCCGAAATAAAATGTTTTATTCTACCAGTAACCACCACGCGATATGGTTTTAAAGACGTAAATGCTACCGTATCTCCAATGTTGTAAGCCCACAATCCGGCCGTGGTCGAAATTATCATTACATAATTAACACCTAGCTCGACATCCTTAATCGTGATTCGTTTTGGATTCTCATCGAAAAAGGTATCTGCTTTTATAAACTCGTAGAAAATTCCCGAATTTAATTGAAGTAACATCCCCTTTTCGCCTTGCTTATCTTGATACGCAAAGAACCCTTCACTCGCTGGGTACAATTCGATACTATCTACTTTCCGACCGATTAATTTTTCAAATTTAGCGCGATATGGTTCGAAATTTACACCTCCAAAAATGAATAAATTGAAATTCTTAAATATATCTCCAACGGGTTTTCCTGTCTTTTCTTGAAGTTTTTCAAAATACATTTGCACCCAAGATGGAATTCCTGAAATTATGGTCATATCCTCCGGAAGCGTTTCCTCTACAATAGCATTTACCTTTGTTTCCCAATCTTCAATACAATTAGTTTCCCAACTTGGCAACCTGTTTTTTTGAAGATATTTAGGTATAAAATGCGCAACAATGCCTGATAATCGGCCAAGATTTATACCGTTTTTCTTTTCTAAAATCGGACTCCCTTGAAGGAAAATCATTTTTCCATCTACAAAACTAGAATTACCCGTTTCGTTTATATACATTAAAATAGCATTTCGTGCCGCCTCGATATGCGTAGGCATACTTTCCTTGGTAATTGGTATGTATTTAGCTCCAGAAGTGGTCCCAGATGTTTTTGCAAAATATAGGGGTTTCCCTTTCCAAAGTATATCTTCTTCTCCGTCTACAACTTTTAGCACGTAAGGCTTTAACTCTTCATAATCACGTACTGGAACGTGTTTTACAAAATCCTCGAAGGTTTTAATACTTTGAAAATTGTGATCTTTTCCAAATTGAGTAGAAGTCGCTTCTGAAATTAAATTTTTAAAAACGTTATCCTGAGTCTCAATAGGATTATTGGCCCATTTCTGAACAGTATAATGTATATACTTAGAAAATGGTTTTGCTAGTAATGCTTTTATAGAAATCATGGTTTAAAGTCGATAAAATTAATTGGATTAATAGGGTATCCATCACTCCATAATTCAAAATGTAAATGAGGTCCCGTAGTAAATTCACCTGAATCTCCCGCAGTTGCTATAACTTCTCCCGCCTTAACTAAATCGCCTTGATCCTTAGTTATAGACGCATTGTGTTTGTAAACTGAAATTAAACCGTAACTATGCTCTAAAATTAAAACAAAGCCGGTTTGCGACGTCCATTCTGCGAAAATAACACGACCATCGGCAGTGGCTTTTATAGGCGTATCTTTTGCCACAACAATATCTACAGCGTAGTGTTTATCTTTTACACTGTATGATTCACTTATTTCGCCACTTACCGGCGGAAACAATACAAAATTCGCTGCTGTAGTTGCCGATTCGAAAAGATTATATTTATCTTCTTTATCTACTTTCTCTCGTAATAAAGAATCGGCTCTTGTCGGATTTAAGTCTACTTGGCTTGCTTCATATTTAGTCGCCGCAATAATAGAATCTTTATTTATATTAGGCGTAGATACATCGCCTTCTAAAACTTTCTTTATAGACGCATAAAACTGTTCGTTTTCATGCAACACTTGCTGTATAGAATCTGTTCTGAAGTGTAATTCTGTTGCCGATTTTTTTAAAGTAGAAGAAGAATACCCCGGAATATATTCTCGTAAAGGCGTATAAGCTATTAAAAGTGTAGTTCCTGTTATTAAAAAGATGGTTAATAACGAGAGTACCACAAATACATTTAACCGATTAAGTTTAAACGACAAACGCTCTTCAAAAGTGTCTTCGTTTAAAATAACAAGGCGATACTTATGCAGTAACTTCCGTGTTATTTTTTTCTTTTTAGTTTTCTTTTGATTCATCTTAAAAACAAAATTAAAGAATTTAATTGCACGAAACCTTTATGTTTTCCTAAAATTCTGATAATAACAATAATATTAAACTTTAATTATTACCTTTGTTTTTTAAACATAAAAGAATATGATTTCTCAAGGAATATTTTTAATGATTGGTGCACCTCAAATCATCTTAATTGTAGTAATTGTTTTATTACTTTTTGGTGGTAAAAAAATACCTGAACTTATGCGTGGATTAGGAAGTGGTATTAAGGAATTTAAAGACGCTTCGAAAGAAGAAGACGAAATCAAAGACAAAAAAGAATAGTTTATATATTCGAAGCATAAAAAAGCCAACAATTATTAATTGTTGGCTTTTTTATGTCTTGTTGTAACGTCTTTAGTCAATTTTTATCGACTTCATTATCGCATCCAATTCGAATACATAATCACGTTTTTCTACCGACGGTGCAAATGTAAATCCTTCAATAACAAGTAATCTATTGTTAGCTTTATCTTCAATAATATAATTTATAAAGGGACCAGACATAAATGCATTTTTTACATCCCAAATTCCTTTAGTTTCAATAACAGGTTTATCGTCTATAGTCGTATGAAATAGATAAGGAGCGTATGCCTTTTCTGTAATCATAAACGTGCCTTCTGTTGGTCCAGGAATATGAACTTGCCCAATAGAATCTCTTATTTTAATAACTTGCTGTACTAAACTATCGTTTTGTTTTATAGCATTTAACGGTAACTCGTAAAGCATTATATTTTGTGTTCCTGTGGTAATGTCTTTTCTTAACCAGAAAAAGTTATTGTCTTTTTTCGCTATACGATACGCTGTAGGAAGCTCCATTTTAATACCTAAAGCCTTCTCTATAGTATCAATTTTAAGTAAAGACAACTTAATTCTGCGTTGCTTTTCTTTAATTTCTTGACTTTTAAAAGCCTCAATAATTTTGGGAGCATTAGATTTTAACTGTTCCACAACTTCATCTTCTGTTTTACCAGAAACAATCACTACTTTTTGAGGAATGGCATATACGTTTTTACCAAACTTTACAGAAGACGTTTTATTTGGCCCAACTTCTACTCTTAATACTGTTCTGTTTTTTGTTACAAACCCGCTAAACACTTGAGTTGGAATCTGACTTAATGAAAACAATGGTTCGTCTTGTGGTAATCCATCTACCGGAGCGGCCATTACATCTCTAATAACCTCACCAACTTTACCTTGCCATAAATCGTTGTCGACTACAACAGATAAGTTATTTAGATTTCCAGAAGATTCTGATAATAATTTTTGGTTGCTTTTTTTATCTCCATTACAACTAGTAAGCACTAAAAGTGCAGATACAAAAAATAGAATTTTACGCATAATGTTTAATTTTATAAGAATTATTAACCTTTAGATACTTTTAAGGACATTCCTGGTTTTAAACGACTACCACTAATATCGTTCCATTCTTTAATATTATCTACAGAAATTCCAGAATATTTTTGAGCTATACTCCATAATGAATCTCCTTTCTTAACAATATAAGTCTTTTCTTCTGTTTTTTTTGCAGATGCCGTAGTGGCACTACTGGCCGTTGCACCTGAGTTTCTTGGGTAAATTGTTAAGCGTTGCCCGATACTTAGATTATTACTTCTTAGTCCGTTCCATTGTTTTATCTGACTAACACGAACACTATATTTTCTTGCAATTTTACCTAAATAATCTCCAGATTTAACGGTGTACCTTGTTTTGGTTTCCGATTCTATAAACTGAGGCAAGGGTTTTTCGCGCTTATCAAATTCGGCTTTAGCATAAGCATAGATTAAATCTTCATTAGCCACAAAAGGTCCTATGGCACGCACTGGCAAGCGCAAGGTATAGGTTTCGTTTTTAATAACCGGAATTACATCTAATTTATAAGCGGGATTTAAAAACTGAAGTTCTTCAATTTTAATACCTGTAAGTTCTGAAACTTGATCTAACGTAATCATTTGTTTCACGTGAAGCGTATCGGTTTCAATGTATGCAAATTCGGGTCTTATTTTAGAAAAACCAAGTTCTTCAGCATATTCAAAAATATACATAGTGGCTAAAAAAGCGGGTAAATAGCCTGCCGTTTCACGAGGCAAGTAATTTCTAATATTCCAGTAGTTTTCATAACCTCCAGAACGTCTAATCGCTTTAGTCACATTTCCTGGTCCAGAATTATATGCTGCTAAAGCCAAATCCCAATCGCCAAAAACACTGTATAATTTAGAGAGGTATTTAGCTGCTGCTTCGGTAGACTTTAACGGGTCGCTACGCTCGTCGACATAACTACTTACATCCAAGCCGTAATACTTTCCTGTAGGATACATAAACTGCCATAAACCCGTGGCACCAACTCTGGATTTAGCTCTTGGTTTTAAAGCAGATTCTACAATCGACAAATACTTTATCTCTAATGGAAGGTTATAATTATCTAGTTCTCGCTCGAACATTGGGAAATAATATTCGCTTAGCGCCATTAACTTTTGAAGTGAATTTCTACGACGTTTTAAATACGATTTAATTACACTTTCTAAACCTGGATTATACTCCACATTAAAAGGTGTTTTTGCATCTAATTCTTTCAACCTCTTTTTAAGAGTATCGGTGTTTAGTTCTGGATAATCTACAGCATCGTAGGTAAGTTCTGTTACCGATTCGTAAATAGAATCGTAAAGTGCATTACTATATAATTCTTCTAGCCATAACTGATCGACCTTTGCAGAATACTTATGATCTCTAAGATTCTCTAAGCTTAATGAATCTATTACAGGCTTAATAGTTTGCTTGTAATAGGTTTGTCCATCTATAATGGTATCTACAATATGCTCCTCTCCGGTGCGTAACTTATCTTCGGTAACAAGCTCAGTAACAACTTTAACGACTAAAGTGTCTTGTTTTAAATCGTTTACTATTAAGGTGTTTTTTGTATTTTGACTCAGTGTATCTTGCTGCGCTGTAGTGGTAATCTGAGAATCCCGACTACCTTTAATAGCGAGGGAGTCTTGGGCATAAAAACATATAATCTGTAGAAATGCAATAAAAAATAAATACGAATTTAGTCGGTGCTTCATCAATAAAACCATTAGTTAGGTGTAACGTCGAGCCGGCTAAATTCGTATTTTTATACTGAAAAAGAAAACTATAAGTTATAAAACTGTAAAGCTTTCAATATTTAATTGAGAAATTAATCTAAAATGGCTGCAATACCAGGTAGTGTTTTTCCTTCTAAACTCTCTAACATTGCTCCTCCACCTGTACTTACATAACTCACTTTCTTTTCGAAACCAAATTGCTTAACAGCAGCAACAGAATCTCCTCCTCCTACTAAAGAGAACGCTCCGTTTTTAGTTGCTTCGGCAATAGAATTTCCTAAAGCGATAGTTCCATTTGCAAACGTTGGTAATTCGAAAACACCTAAAGGTCCGTTCCATAAAATTGTTTTACTCTCTAAAACAACCTTATTGAAGTTCTCGATAGATTTTGGTCCAGCATCTAAACCTTGCCATCCGTCAGGAATTTCGGTTACATCTAATACCTTAGTATCTGCATCGTTACTAAATGCATTTGCAGCAAGAACATCTACAGGAAGGTGAACTTGAACATTTTTAGCTTTAGCTTGTTTTAAAATTTCTAAAGCCAATTCCATTTTATCGTCTTCACAAATGGAATCTCCTATTTTTCCTCCTTGTGCTTTAATGAAAGTAAATGTCATACCTCCACCAATAATTAAATGATCTACTTTATCTAAAATATTTTCGATAATAGTAATTTTTGAAGATACTTTAGCACCTCCTAAAACTGCCAAAATAGGCTTTTCACCAGTTTCCATTACTTTTTGGATACTTTCTATTTCTTGAGCTAATAAATAACCGAAACATTTATTTTCTGGGAAAAATTTAGCAACTATAGTTGTAGACGCATGTGCTCTATGCGCTGTACCAAATGCATCATTCACATAAATATCTCCTAATTTAGAAAGTTGTTCAGCAAATTTTTCGTCGCCCGCAGTTTCTTCAGAATAAAAACGTAAATTTTCTAACAATAACACTTCACCTGGCTGTAGTGCCTCAACAGCAGCTTCGGCTTCTTTACCTACACAATCCGAAACAGTTTTCACGGCTACTCCTAAAACATTAGAAACTTCTTCACTAATATGTTTTAAAGAAAATTGATCTTGAACACCTTTTGGTCTTCCTAAGTGAGACATTAAAACACAGCTTCCACCATCTTCTAAAATTTTAATAATTGTAGGTTTTGCAGATACTATTCTTGTATTATCTGTTACTTTAAAGTCCTCGTCTAAAGGGACGTTAAAATCTACTCTAATTAATGCTTTTTTATTATTAAAATCGAAATCGTTAAGTGTTTTCATCCTAAAAAGTTTTGATGTTATTCTACAAATGTAAACAATAATAAATAGCTTTAAAACGTGTTTTTTTACGAAAACGTTTTCTATTTTAAAAGATTTTTAAAAATTTAGAATTACAATACTTAAAATACAGATAAAACTTAATTTTATGCTAAAAAGTAACTCCCATTTAAATCTTAGCTTTAATTAAAAAATATTTAGTTTTGCGACATGTTATTTAAAGATATTTTAGGTCAGGATCATATTAAAAACCATTTAACACAAAGTGTAGATAATGGTCGTATTCCGCATGCGCAATTATTTGTTGGTCCCGAAGGTTGCGGTACATTGCCTCTTGCTATTGCATATGCACAATATATTTTGTGTAAAAATAGTAATGGAGAAAACAACACCGGTAACGAAAGTTGCAATCTAAAATTTAATAACATTTCGCATCCCGATTTGCATTTTGCCTTTCCTGTAACCACTACAAATAGCATAAAATCGCACCCTGTTTCTTCTCACTTTTTAACAGAGTGGCGTCAATTACTAAAAGAACAACCTTACGGAAATCTTTTTGATTGGTACAAAATGTTAGGTGTAGACAATAAACAAGGGCAAATTGGTGTGGATGAAGCTCAGGATATTGTTAAAGCATTATCGTTAAAAGCATACGAAGGTGGTTATAAAGTAATGATTATCTGGATGGCTGAAAAAATGAATCCAGCCGCTTCAAACAAATTATTAAAACTGATTGAAGAACCACCAGAAAAAACGGTATTCATTCTGATTGCTGAAGAAGAACAGCATATTATAAATACAATTAGATCACGATGCCAAGTATTACACTTTCCAAGACTCGCCGAGGAAGTTATTGTAAAAGCACTTGTGGACAATTATCAGATTAAAGAATCTGAAGCGATTAAAATCGCTAATCAGTCTAACGGAAATTATAATAAGGCATGCGATTTAGTGTATCACGATACCGAAGACACGCAATTCGAAGACTGGTTTGTGCTTTGGGTAAGAAGTGCATTTAAAGCTAAAGGTAATAAAGCTGCAATTCACGATCTTATAAATTGGAGTGAAAACATTGCAAAAACTGGAAGAGAAACGCAAAAGCAATTTTTACATTTTTGTATGGATTTTTTCCGTCAAGCCATGCTCTTAAATTATAGTGCAGACGCACTTGTTTATTTAGAACCAAAAACAGCGTTTAAATTAGAGAAGTTTGCGCCCTTTATTCATAGTGGAAATATTATGGATATTTACGAAGCCCTTCAAGATGCCATTTACCATATTGAGCGAAATGGAAATTCTAAAATAATACTGACAGACCTATCTATAAAGCTTACGCGCTTATTACATGCAAAACAGGAATAAGACGCTATGAAAATCATTTTAAATCACAGTGCAGAATTACTTATTCTTATCTTTTTAATCATAACTTTTTTAATGAGTGTAATTGATAAGTTAACCGACTGGAAAGGTAATGTAGCCTTTTTAAAATCGCATTTTGCTAATACTTTTGTACCGCCTTTAATTCCAGTAACCTTATTAATTATTCTTGTTTTAGAAGCCTTAACAACTGTATATTGTAGCCTAGGTGTTTTTGAAATCATTACAGATAAAAACACACATTTTGCGCTTATAGGTTCAATAATATCATGTGTTATTCTTTTACTCTTTTTATTAGGCCAACGTATTGCCAAAGACTTCGACGGCGCAAGGAATATTACAATATATTTTATTATTGCTTTATTTGCTGTTTTTCTGTTTCAAAACTAAATCTACTTACTATTTGTCTTCTAGAAAATCAGTAGTCGCTATACTATTCTAAGTCATTAAATACTCTAGTTCAATCTTCATTTTTCGCAAACTTTAAAAGTTATGTGAATTATAAAATATAGCACCTAAAAACTAAACCTACACACCTAAATAACAACACATTAAACTGATGTTAATTTTGAACACATTGCATAAAAAAAGCATTAAATTTTAAACCTTAAGTTCAAAATTTTAATGCTCTATTTTATTGTAATTTATATTGAAAATAATATGATTTTAATCTTCAATAAAAGTATAGCTTTGTTTATCTGTCTGCGTGACTCTAAAATACCCATAAGGGTAGTTTTCTTTATTGGTAACGTTAATACAATTACCTAATAATTCTACTGGAGCTGGAGTAAACGGATTACCAGAACTTCCTGACTGATTGTTAAGAATTCCGATATAATTATAATATTCTTTAGTCACGTTGTAAATATTAATATCTACTACATCACCAGGCTGAAATTCATCATCTTCATCATCTCCACGTTTTTCATAGATTAATTTAATTTCATTTCCATTTAAAAACTCATCGGAAACGGTAACTAAATCCGGAAAAAAATCGCCTACCTCCTGATATCTTAAAACATAATAATTCTCTTCGTCGGCTGGATCATCAAAATACACAACCACTTCTAAAGCATCCGGGTCAAATCCGTCGTCCTTAGTTTGTGTTACTCGAGAAATAGAAGTTGTAGGAAGCAGTGTTTCTGTAGCCGTAAAGGTTTCTCCTTCATAGATAACGTTTAAGGTGTATACATCGTTTAAAATCGCTCCAAAGGCATTAGATGTATAAGTACCGTTTTGCTGATCTTCAAAGACATAAACCGCATTATCGCTAGCTCTTGTCACACGCACTTCTGCTCCCGTTACTGCGTTTGGTAAATCGGTTTCAAAATAAGGTGTTGTTGTACTTAATTTAATAGTCTGATCCATACCGGAAGTCCCTTTTTCCCAATCTAAGGACGCCTCAATTACAAGTCTTGGTTCGGCCGTTGGCACTTCTACATCTATAACATCTGTACAAGATGTAATTATACATGTTAAAGCTAATAGACCAATATAAATGCTATTTTTCATGATGATTTAAAATTTGAAATTATACGTTACAGAAGGCACTATTCCGAAAATAGCTGTGCGCGTAGCTTCGTTTACCCCAGTTTCTAAATTTTGACCGAATGAAATAGACGCTACATTTTTACGATCGTAAACATTATAGATACTAAAAACCCACTCCCCTTTCCATCTCGCGTCTGGTTTGTTATTTGGCTTAAATGTCGCTGCTAAATCTAATCGATTATAGGCCGGTAAACGATTTGAGTTTCGATTATCGTACACTGGAGACGATAATCCTTCGTATTCATACTGACCTAAAGGATAAGTTGTAGGACGCCCTGTTTGAAACACAAAATTACTACTAAAACTCCATTTATCGGTTAGTTGATAGCTTCCCGTTACAGATACATCATGCGTTCTATCGTATGCGGTGCTATACCACTCACCACCATTAATACCTGGTCCGTTAGCATTTCCTCCAGGTGTATTTTGTTCTGACTTAGACAGTGTATACGCAAACCAACCTGTAAAACGGCCCCGATTTTTTCTGAATAAAAACTCCCAACCGTAAGCTCTAGATTCGCCTGTTAAAATTTGAGTTTCAATATTGTTCTGAGCTATTAAACTAGAACCATCTATATAATCGATTCTATTATCTACAGTTTTATAATACACTTCTGTTTCTATAGAAAACAATCCGTTTTTAAGTTCTTTAAAATATCCGGCAGAATATTGATTTGCCATTTGCGGATCTATAAATTCTCCACTTGGCGTCCAAACATCTAAAGGTGTTGCATTTGCTGTATTAGATAATAAATGTAAATATTGGGCGATTCGAGAATATCCTAATTTAAACGAAGACGATTCGCTTAACTCATACGCTAAACCTAGACGCGGTTCGAAATTTGAAAATGTTTTTATAGATTCCCCTCTAGAATAATCTATTTCTCCTGTTTTAATTCCTTCCTGATAAATCCCTAAAGATTCGTTGTAAACCACAGGTTGATTATTCTCGTAAGTCGACATTGGTTGTCCGCCTAAACGGTTAAAAAAGCTAAAACGCAACCCAGCTTGAACGTTTAAACGATCAGAAAATTTGTGTTCGGCATTTACATATACACCGCCTTCGAACGCACGTTTTTCATCTAAAATATTTTCATTAATCGCAGAGCTTTTATCTGTAGGTTTTACCTCACCCGGATTGAAATTGTAATTAATTCCGCTTACTCCAAAATCGATAGTTGTTTTATTATCTAGGTAGTATTTAAAATCGTATTTCGCATTAAAATTTTTAATATCAGAATCCCAATCCAAGCCTATAAAACCTAAAGTTAATTTGTAATTATACATACTATAAATTAACGATAAGTTAGAAAACAGCTTATCGTTAAAAACATGATTCCATCGTAAATTTAAAGAGGTATTACCGTATGAATTTTCAAAAGAATCTGAAAATTTAAGAATATCCCGACCGAAATACCCTGATACATACAACTTGTTTTTGGCATTAATCTCGTAGTTTCCTTTCGCATTTATATCGTAAAAATAAGCGGTATTTTCCTGACCTGCGGCCTTTAAAAATAAATGCGCATAAGACGAGCGCCCTGCAACTATAAACGACCCTTTACTTTTAAACAAAGGTCCTTCCGCCGCAAGACGACTTGAAATTAGCCCAATTCCACCCGTTAAATTAAAATCTTTACTATTCCCTTCTTTTTGACGGATATCGAGCACAGACGAGACGCGACCACCGTAATTGGATGGAATATTACCTTTGTACAACTTTACATCTTTAACCACATCGGCATTAAACACCGAAAAGAACCCAAATAAATGCGATTCGTTAAATATAATAGCTTCATCTAAGAGAACTAAGTTCTGATCTGTTGCTCCACCTCTAACATTAAACCCGTTAGAACCTTCTCCGTTATTAGTAACTCCGGGCAACAACTGTATAGACTTCACTAAGTCCACTTCACCTAACACTGCTGGAATTGCTTTAATGGTAGAACTTTTAATTACAGACACACTCATTTGCGGATCTCTAATATTAGCCTTTTCAGATTCTTCTGCAGTAATTACAACTTCGTCTAAAGCCATATTATCTTCCTCCAATTCGAAAGAATAATTTTGATTTCTATCGAGCTCAATAACTTTAGTAATTGTGGTATATCCTAAATAAGAAATAACCAGTTTATAACTCCCTTTAGGAGCCGATAACGAGTAAAATCCGTAAGCATTTGTAACTGTTCCATTACTTGTACCTTCTAAGTACACTGAAGCCCCAAATACAGTTTCTCCATTTGCAAAATCCTTTACAGTCCCGCTAACAGAAAATTTTTCTTGAGAATACATCAGCACACTAAGAAGCAAAAAGCAAACGCTAAGTGTCGTTTTCATATTTTAGTTTAATATTATAATTGATTACAAATCAAGTAAATTTATATGGCATTTAAGTATTAAATTTAACTCAAAACACTTAAATATTAATGCTATTGATAGTCTTAAAAGTAATGTTTAACTATAAACACAATTAAGACATAGAATTGTTAGACATAAAAAAAGTCAAACATGAAAACCATGTTTGACTTTTAATTTTAAAATTTATTTAGAATCTATTTCTTGTAAGAGTCATTTAACGCTTTAACAAGTGTTTCTGTTAAATCATCTCCTTCTTTTCCATACATAACACTTCCAGCATCATTACTTCCTAAAATAAAATCGTAACCATTAGATTTTCCGTAATCTTTTACGAATGTTCTTACTTTAGAAATTAAAGAATCAATTTCTTTTTGACTTTCAGTGGCGATCTGTTGTTCTGACATTTGAATTTGCTGTTGTAACATTTGTTGTTTTTGTCCTAACTGCTGGTAACGCTCTTGTGCTTTATTTTGAGCCATAGAACTTGCTTGCGCTTGAAATTCTTGATATTCTGCTTGAAAAGATTGCGCTAAACTATCTGTCCTTTTATTAGACGCCTCTATCATTGTTTTATACTTAGCCTCAACATCAATTTTTTCTTGATATTCGTTTATTAATTTAGAATTGTCTACAAATGCTATTTTTTGTGTTTGCTGACAAGAAGCCATAGTAATTAGTACAATTACTAATAAAGATATTTTTTTCATTTTTATTTTAAATTTATTTCTGAAAACAAAAATATAAAAGTTACGCAGATAATTGGATTAATATGAAGCTATTAAATAGTTATCACGATTATTTATTAAGAATAAGATATAAATAATTTTTACTTATCAAAAACAAACCCTATAGAAGCGATATAAGACGAAATTAAAAAATTACCATATAAGATTAAGTCGGAAACCTATAAACGCGCTTAAATCCCTTTATTTCGTATTTTTACTCGTTTTTAGCTATGTAAATCAATGATGAGTACTCCCCGGACTGTTTCGCCTTTAGATTAGATCGTAATCCGATTTGAAATGCCTTAAAAAAATTCATTTTCCCAGATTTGTACTTTTCAGAAAGCAAACACACGTAAAAGGCATCGAATACCATTGGAAGGGTTTTTACAACTTTAAACTCTTGTTTTCCTAAAATTTTAGAAATCCCAGTTTGCGAGAAATGCCATAAATGTCTAGGCACATCAAAAGCGGCCCAAAACGTTTTATAATACTGTGCATCGTAACTTTTATAATTTGGGACTGCAATTACCAAAACACCGTTAGGCTTAAGAAGTCTTTTATAATTTTCTATATGCGAATCTAAATTTGGCAAATGTTCTAAAACATGCCAAAGCGTAATAACGTCGAAACTCTGATCTTTTAAAGAATTTATTTTAGAAGGATCGTGAACCGTATCCCCTACTTTTTTAATAGCTAATTGGCGCGCATCTAAATCTGGTTCGATGCCACAAGCATTCCATCCATTTGCTTTTGCTATTTGCAAAAAATCTCCTGTACCACAACCAACATCTAAAAGTGTTTTATCTGATGTATTAAAACTATTTATTAAATTCAATTTTCGTTTTAAAGCAATTCCTTTTACAACGTGATAGGCTTTTTCGAACAGATTTCGTTTAGAATCGGTGTGCGAAATATAATCTTCACTCTTGTAATATTGACCAAGTTCATCATCTTTTGGTTGTGGCGAGGTTATTAAGATATCAAGATTAATATCTCGATGTAATTCAAAATATTTTCCAGAAACAGAATAATCTTTACATTTTAGATACACATTGTTGGCCATTATATTTGTAAACTTAAAACAGAAATCTCTACACTTTTACCTGTAGAGATTTCTAACTATTGATATTTATTACATTTTTTATTCAAAATATTTAAACGTTCCACGTGGAACATCTAAATTATCTCCCCATATAAACAAGCAAAACAGAAATATCGTTAGGCGATACCCCACTAATTCTTGATGCTTGAGAAATACTTGTTGGCTGAATTTTTCTAAGCTTTTCACGAGCTTCAAAACTCATAGATTTAATCTGCGAATAATCGTAATTAGCAGGAATTTTTATATCCTCTAAACGTGTTAACTTATCGGCATTATTTTTTTCCTTTTCAATATATCCAGAATACTTCACTTGGATTTCTGTTTGCTCGATAATCTCTCGATCCAAATCATTTTCAGAAATATATTGTTCTACTTCTTCAATTTTACGCACATCGTCCATTTCAATATTAGGACGCGCAAATACTTTAAAAAGTTTACCAGACTGATTCACCACAGCAGAATCTTTACTCTCTAAAATTGGATTTATAACATCTGCTTTAACACTTAAATCTTTAAAAAACTGAACGAATTTATCCGATTTATAATGCTTATCCTCCATACGAATTAAACGCGCTTTAGAAGCCAAACCAATCTCATAACCTTTTGGAGTTAATCTAAAATCGGCATTATCTTGTCTAAGCAACGTTCTATATTCTGCACGTGAGGTAAACATTCTATAAGGCTCTTCCGTACCCTTTGTAATTAAATCATCTATTAAAACTCCAATATAAGCTTCGTTACGTTTTAGTACAAATTCTTCGCGTTCCTGAACTTTTAAACTCGCATTAATTCCAGCCATTAATCCTTGAGAAGCGGCTTCTTCATAACCTGTGGTTCCGTTAATCTGACCAGCGAAATACAAGCCTTCTACTAACTTCGTTTCTAAGGTATGTTTTAATTGTGTTGGAGGAAAATAATCGTATTCTATAGCATAACCTGGTCTAAAGAATTTCACCTTTTCAAAACCAACAACAGAACGTAATGCTTTAAACTGAACATCTTCTGGAAGCGATGTCGAGAATCCATTTACATACACCTCACAGGTATTCCAACCTTCTGGCTCGATAAACAATTGATGACGATCTTTATCTGCGAAACGATTAATTTTATCTTCTATAGATGGACAATATCTAGGTCCTAAACTTTTAATTCGACCATTAAACATTGGCGAACGATCGAAACCTTCACGCAACAAATCATGCACCAAAGTACTCGTATATGTCATGTAACACGAACGTTGTTTTGTTAAGGGTTTAGTAATATTAGAGTAAGAAAATTTTTCTGGAACTTCGTCTCCAGGTTGTTCAGACATTTTAGAATAATCTAAAGAACGACCATCTACACGAGGTGGTGTTCCTGTCTTCATCCTTCCCGATTGAAATCCTAAATCTACTAACTGTTCTGTAATTCCAGTAACCGCTCTTTCACCTGCTCTTCCCCCACCAAAATTCTTATCTCCTATATGAATTAAGCCATTTAAAAACGTTCCATTAGTAAGCACAACAGACTTGGCTTTCACCTCAATTCCTAACGATGTTTTTACTCCAGCAACCTTTCCGCCTTCTATTATTAAACCAGAAACCATGTCCTGATAAAAATCTAAATTAGGAGTTCCTTCTAACATCATTCTCCAATCTTCAGCAAAACGCATACGGTCACTCTGTACTCTAGGACTCCACATCGCAGGTCCTTTAGACTTGTTAAGCATCTTAAATTGAATCGCAGAAGTATCACTTACAATACCACTATAACCACCTAAAGCATCAATCTCTCTTACAATTTGTCCTTTGGCAATTCCACCCATTGCAGGGTTACAAGACATCTGTGCAATGTTTTGTAAATTCATTGTAATTAACAATGTACTACTCCCCATATTCGCAGCCGATGCGGCAGCTTCGCTACCTGCATGTCCTGCTCCAACTACAATTACATCGTAAACTTTATCAAACATTTAAATCAATTTATTATTAAAATTTATATAATGTTCCACGTGGAACAATCAATAAAAAAAATCTTATTTAGTAAGTTTGGCTAAATAATAATCTTCTTTACTCCTCATTACTTCGGCATCAGAATCTGTCTTATCCTTATAGCCACAATAGTGTAATACACCATGAATAATAACGCGGTGAATTTCATCTTCGAACTTTGTCTTAAAATCTAAAGCATTATCTCGAACGCGTTCTACAGATATGTATATATCGCCATGAATTTCCTTACCAATACAATAATCGAAACTAATAACATCGGTTAAGGTATCATGATCCAGAAACTCTACATTTAATTTATGAAGATATTCATCGTCACAAAAAATATAGTTAACCTCCCCTTCTTTACAACCTTCCTCTATAATAGTCGTAATAATCCAATTAGCTAACTTTTCTTCGTCGGCTATTTCAAAATCAGTTTCGTAATTAAAATATATCATTAGTTAATTCTTAAAATACTGTTGTACTTTTTGCTTAAAAGTATTCTGCAAAGGTAGGACTTGTCTATTTAATATTTCAGTAGTATTAAAATATTGTTTAGCCTGTGGTATTTTATCTGAAGTGGTATTAGAAAACGTACTAGAATTACTTTTAGATTCCCGTTTATCATCCTGATCTTGCTTAAACGTAGCGTCTTCCAACTTTAATAATTGATGTTCAAAATTAAGCATTTTCTCTAAGGTCTTTTCTGTAAATCCATCGTTTAACAATTCCATTTCCACCGATTCCATGTCCTTTAACAAACGATAACCTTCAGGTGTTAATCCTTCTTTTTCTAGACGTTCCTGCAACTGATTTCGCAACTCTTGTTGCCGTTGATATATCCCAAACAATTCACCACTCATCTCTTCATTGGATTTGTTACCCTGACCAGATTTTGAACCTTGTCCCTCCTTGCCATCTTCAGAACTTTGACCTTCCGAACCAGATTTACCAGATTTAGAACCTTCACCAGACTCACCTTCCTTCTCACCCTTCTTTCCTTCTTCGTTACCTTCTCCTTTAGTATGTTGTTTCATTTGTTTATTCAACTCCTCCTGACTCATAATAATATCTTCAAGTTGCCCCTCACTCTCACCAGATTTTTTACCTTCGGAACCTTGTCCTGAAGATGACGATGAATTTAATTGATCTTCCATATTATCTAAAATATTACTCAATAAATCTGCAAGTACATTGGCCGAAGAAAACACATGTTGCTGAGAAGATACCCCTTGAAAAATTTCGTTTTCAGAAAATTCTTCTAACGATTTATCTAGGTAAAAATAGATCTCAGCGATTTCATTATTTATAGCCTCCGACAACATGGGCTGACGTAAAGACAATGAAAACAAACTATCGTCAACATGCTCAAAATACTCTCTTAAATCGTGTTGCTTCCTTAGTTTTTGAGCATAGTTATTATGATTAATTTCAATGCCCTTAAAAGCATTCATCAGAGCTTCTTCATCGAACGAAAAAATTAATAAATTATCCAAAATCTGACGAAGCATTTCAGCATCTTCTTGCATTTGCTCTCCCCCATCCATCTGCATAGATTGTTGCATAGCAGAACTCATTTGCTTCATTTTTTGACCAGATTGCTTTTGCTTTTTCTTAGCATTCTCTTCGGACTTTTTAGGAGACTCACTTTCTTTAGACTCACTATCTTTTAATTCTTGCAGTGCCTCTTTTTGAAGTTTATCTACTTCCGATTCAGACTTTTCATCACGAGGCATATCCATTGGCTTTTTGAGCGCATTGTTTTCCTTTTGTAAAGCATCTAATTCCTTTTGGAACTCATCAAACTTTTTATTTAATTCGTCTTGCTTTTCAGAAGTATTCTCTTCCTTCGACTTCTCCGCTTGCTTTAACTGTTCATCGGCAAGAGTTTCTAGATCCTGTTGCAACTTCTCAGTTTTCTTAGCCACATAAAAACGTTTAGTTAACTCCACCAACTGTTCTAAACTACGTTTCTGTCTCTTATTTTGTTTACTTAAATATTTGAATTTCTCAGAAAGTTCTTCTTCACTTATTTTATCTTGAATCTTTTCCAATTCTTTTAATAAACGTTCATCTTGTTTTAACTGCTCTTCATTTTCCTTTAAACGTTTTTGAAGCTCATCCTTTAAGGGATCTGCTGTATTGTCCTTATCGAATTCTTCTAGATTTTTTTGAAAAGATTTATTGAAATTTTTCATCATCTTTTCCTGTTGCTCTTGACGTTTCAGAACATCCTTAATCTGTTTTCTATCGTTAAAATTTAAAGTCTTTTTGGTCTTACGTGTTTTTGAAATATCATCTAGCATTTTCTGATTCTCATCCAACTTCTCCAAAGAATTATTAAAATCCTGTATACCTGATTGTTGTTGCTGTAATAAGGTGTTTTTAGTTTCACTTTTAGTCTTTTCGCGATAACTAAACACTTCACTCTTTTTACGCTTATATCCGTGTAGTTGGTCATTATCAAACACTTCAAAATATAAACTATAAGACACGCCTTCTTTTAGCTGTAATTGATTTGGAAACGCCGTTACAAATTGATCGACGTTGAATTTAGAAATAGCAATTGGAATGGTAGATTTAGCAGATTCGTTATCTGTTTCAAAATACACCAAATTTAAATTACGCAAACCGTAATCGTCACTCACCTGACCTTTAAAATACATTGTTTTTAAATCGACCGTATCGCGAACCATTTCCACTTTTAACTCTGGAAATTGATCTTTGATAACATCAATAGAAAAATTTAAACTTTCGTAGTTTGTA
The DNA here is from genome assembly GCF_056238645.1 of Formosa sp. F44. The sequence continues at coordinate 179,203 of NZ_JBWDLJ010000002.1, read as the reverse complement.
AGATTTTTATTACTAGTGCTTAAACTGTAATTAAAATTAGAATACACCTGTTTTGAGCCTTCAAAATTATTTCCAACTTTTGAAAAAGCCATAGTATCTGTAGCGAATAAATGAACCTGATCAGTCGCTTTCGTATTTAATTTCCAAGTCACCTTTGTACCTTCTGGTACAATGGCATTTCCTGTACTTTTTAAAACCTCATCCTTTTTATTAATGTAATTAGGATATTCTAAAACCATATCAAAACCTAATAATGTTGGCACTTCAACTATAGCCAATTTATACGGTTTAGATGTGACGCCATTTGCGTGAAGCTGAAATATAATATCTGTTTTAGGCTTATTAAAAACATATTCAAATTCTCCAGAACCTAAATCTTGTAAAATGTAAGTCTCGTTATTAAAAATGATTTCAGCTTGTTCAGGAATTACACTTCCTGCTGTATTAATATGTAATTTAAAATCTTTGTTCTCTACCCCATTTAAATTTTTATTTAAAACAAAAAACTGAAATGGTGCTGGTGGCTCGTAAGCCGTTTTATAATCTACCACACGTTTATAGCTATCGGTAAACCAATTTATTTTTCCAAGCGCTAGAAAAATTAACAAAAGACAAACCGGGAGAATCGCGTATTTTAAATATTTTAAATTCTGATTGAAATTAACGGCTAATTTAAAAGGTACCGGACTTAACTCTGAAGCTTTCTGATTGATACTCGCCAATAACAATTCCGATTTCGAGCTATCGTTATGAAGTTGTAAAACATTCAATAATTTATCATTCACTTGTGGAAAATGATTTCCAATTAATTTAGAAGCTTCTTCGTAATCTATCCCTTTTTGAAGTTTGAATAATTTACTTAACGGAAGTACTATAAATTTTGCAAAGAGTAACACCTCAACCAAAACAAACATCCAAAATAAAATGGCTCTAGCGGTTGGGCTTAACCATAAAAAATGTTCGACTAAAAGCGTGAGTAAAAAATACAAAAGTCCGATAGAAAAAAACAAGATTCCACCTTTAATAAGTTCGTTAGTATAATAACGCCTAATAAAGCCTTCAAGTTTTTGTATTATAATTTTATAATTATCCAATCTACTGTGTATTTAACCCACTAATCTACAATAATAATTTTAGCTGTAATAGTCTGCAAATGTAACATTCTGTTAAATTGAAATCTATAAAATAATTATTGATTTGTTTAAATCTTTCATCTTTACACATATCAGAGTATCTTTGCGGTCTTAAATAAAAAAACATGACTAAAGATGTTCGTGTGCGTTTTGCACCCAGCCCAACAGGACCACTTCATATAGGTGGTGTACGTACGGCCTTATTCAACTATTTGTTTGCTAAAAAACATAACGGAACTTTTGTTTTACGTATTGAAGATACCGATCAAAACAGATATGTAGAAGGTGCCGAAAATTATATTATTGATGCCTTAAACTGGTGTAACATACCGTTTGATGAAGGTCCCGGAAAAAACGAAAAATTTGGTCCTTACAGACAAAGTGAACGTAAAGATTTATACAAAGCGTATGCCGAAGAGTTAATAGCTTCTGGAAACGCATATTACGCTTTTGATACTGCTGAATCTTTAGATGCACATAGAAAAGATCATGAAGCTAACGGAAAGACGTTTATTTACAACTGGCATAACCGTTTAAAATTAAGCAATTCGTTATCACTTTCTGCTGAAGATGTACAACAAAAATTAGATGCTGGAGAAGATTACGTTGTGCGTTTTAAATCGCCTCAAGACGAAACCTTACATTTAAAAGATATGGTTCGTGGCGATATAAAAATAGATACCAACATTTTAGATGATAAAGTTTTATTTAAAAGTGATGGGATGCCAACTTACCATTTAGCAAATATTGTAGACGACCATTTAATGGAAATCTCGCATGTTATTCGTGGTGAAGAATGGTTACCTTCTCTTGCTTTGCATTATCAACTTTATAAAGCCTTTGGCTGGGATGCTCCAGAATTTGCACATTTACCATTAATTTTAAAACCTACAGGTAAAGGAAAATTAAGCAAACGTGATGGCGACAAATTAGGATTCCCAGTATTTCCTTTAGAATGGATTGACCCAAAAACTAACGATGTTTCACGTGGATATAAAGAAGATGGTTATTTTGCCGATGGTGTTATAAATTTCTTAGCCTTTTTAGGATGGAATCCAGGGACAGAACAAGAATTATTTAGTTTAGACGAACTTGTTGAAGCTTTCGATATAGAACGCGTAAACAAATCAGGAGCACGATTTGATCCGGATAAAATTAAATGGTTTAATCACCATTACATGCAAGAGCAAAATAACGATGAACTTGCTGAAGCATTTAAAGCGCAACGTGACGAATTAAAAGATATCGACGTGAATTATATCGCGATGGCTGTTAATTTAATTAAAGAACGTGCAACATTTATCTCTGATCTATGGGATTTAAGTAGTTTCTTCTTCGAAGCACCAAAAACTTACGACGAAAAAGCATTCAAAAAAGCCATTAAAGACGACACTAGAGCGCTTTTAAGTGAATTAGCTACTCTTATTAACACTATAGAGGATTTCTCTACAGAAACGCTTCAAAATACTGTAAAAGGATGGATTACATCTAAAGAGATTGGTTTTGGAAAAGTTATGATGCCTTTACGATTAGCTTTAGTGGGTGCTTTACAAGGCCCAGATGTTTTCGACATTATGTTTATGATTGGAAAACAAGAATCTATCGCACGTATTGAAAACTTAGCTACAGCTATTTAATATATAAATACACTTCAAAATAATAGGTTATAATTATTTTGAAAGGCATAAAAAAAGCACGTTTTAAAAACGTGCTTTTTTATGCTATATAATTAAGTATTGCTTACTGCTTAATAAACTTAAAATTAGTAGCAAAACCTTTGAATGATACTACATACATTCCTTTTGTTAAGTTAGACACATTAACCGAATTATTAGTTTGTGTTATTGTCTGATGTAATACTTTTTGCCCCATCATGTTATATACACTAATTTGGTGCTCGCTAGATATATTTTTGAAAGAAATAACATCGCTAGCAGGGTTTGGATAGATAGAGATATTAGTTATAATTTCTTCACTTTCCTCTACAGCTAATGCTTTAGAAGAACATACGTAACCTTCTACATCGTAACCTCTATTGTTAATAATAGCAATAACTTGTTCAATATTACTACATCCTAAATTCATATCTATTGCCGCTTGACGAATTGCAGACATCGCTTCTTTTTGTGTGCTTGTGCTACCTGTCATTGCTATACCTTCTAAAACAATTTTATCTGTAGTTTCTTTTCCAAGCAATTCCCAAACTTCCATTAAAGTACTTGAAAAAATTTGTCCGTCTTTATGTATTTGTCCAGTTAATCCTTCTGGATAACTAGCTTGGTAATCTGTAACACGTCCATCCCAAAATTCGTTATGTCCATCCCACTTAAATAAATTGTTATAAGATGCATTCGATCTTGAACTGTTATTACTTTCTAAACCTCTACTATAAGATTGTGCCCAATAATCACCAAAACCTTCACTTAAACCTTCTACTTGAGAAATACTACCTCCAATTAACCATTCGTGAATTCCGTGACCTAATTCGTGTACAATTACATCTGCATCTTCTGCATCATCTACTCCACCTGTACCAAATTTTAAAACACCTCCACCGTAAGATGAATTGTCTGAACCGTTAAAAGCGTGAGGATCGTATAAAATAACACCATCGTTGTACATAGATTTTAATGCAATCCCTAAGGTTTCATTAATATATCTCATGTTCTTATCTATATGGTAGTAAGCGTTTACAGCTTCAAAACCATCTTCATCTCTTGTAAAACTAAATACTGGTGATTTTTGTTGAAACAATCCAGTAGCAGGATTTTGTATTTCTTTAATTTCTAAGTACTCTCCTTTTAATGTATATAAACCATTTTCGCTATTTGCAATTAAGAAAGAAACATCTGTACGCGCTTCATCTAAATACACATTAGTTTGATCGTCGTTGTCTACAAAGTTTCCACCATAAACTTGGTTAGTAGAAGATAATGGATCTGGATTAAATATTTTTCCTGTAACCTCTACCATAGAAGCTCTTGAAGTACTCTCATTTTTATGATCGTCGTCATGAGCATGGTGATAGTGAGCAATATCATTTTTACTAATTACTTCACCAGAGTGTGCATCTATAATAGTTTCCCAGAATCCGTTTAACGTTTTAGAGTTCGTAGTCACACGATATACTAATTGTGTAGTTCCTTCATTATTATAAACTAAAAGTTCAGAATCTTTTTGAGTAATTGTACCCTCTATAGCTAAAGCTTTAGCTGCTGCAGTTACAGCATCATCAGATGTTAAGGTAGGAACAGTATTAATTCTTGAAATTGTATTGTCAAAAGAACCTGTATGAAAGGTTACTTCACTATTTTGTGAAACGTGAACAGCCATACTAGCATTATAAACAGGTACGTCGTTAACATATTGCTTATATCTTAAAGTCTCACCAGAAGCACCAACTTGATTGTGTACAGTTCTAAGTTCGTAAGATTTTTGAGAAGCTAAATTATTAAAGTTCTCTTGTAGCCAAGTGGAAGCAACTTCCTCATTTTTGGTTTGTGAATAAGTAATTTGGGTAGGACAAATTACAATACTCAACAGAAATAATATCCTGTAAATCATAGTAGCAGATTTGGTTAAATGCATGATAAAAGTATTACTTAGTGCTTTATTCCAAGGGCTACAGTGCATTAAAACGTTGAATTGGATTTTTTTTCAGTTAAACGAAAAATGACCTTACAGTTCATCTAAGAAATGTGCATTTTAAATTTTATAAAAAAATAAAATGGAACAGATTGGATCTCGCTTTTTACAAAAATTAGGCCTAAAAAGGCAGATAAATCTCTATCTTAAAGAAGATATATGATCTCATTAAAATTATATAGACTAAATTTATAACCAGATTCATTAACCCATAAAATTATATATATGTCCGTATTGTTTATACCCATTGTATTTCTCTTATTACTTGTATTGTTTCTTTCCTTTTTTACAGTGAAGCAACAATCTGCAGCTATTATAGAGCGTTTTGGAAAATTTAAAAGTATTCGCCATTCTGGTTTACAAATGAAAATTCCGTTTATCGATCGTATTGCCGGTCGAATGAGTTTAAAAATTCAGCAATTAGATGTTATTGTAGAAACTAAAACTAGAGATGATGTATTTGTACGTTTAAAAATATCGGTTCAGTTTAAAGTGATTCAAGAAAAAGTGTATGATGCATTCTATAAATTAGACTATGCGCACGACCAGATTACATCTTATGTTTTTGATGTGGTACGTGCCGAAGTTCCTAAAATGAAATTGGACGACGTTTTTGTTAAGAAAGATGATATCGCCATTGCGGTTAAAACAGAACTGAACGATGCCATGTCGGATTATGGATACGATATTATTAAGACTTTAGTAACAGATATCGATCCCGATGCACAAGTTAAAGAAGCCATGAACCGTATTAACGCATCTGAACGTGAAAAAATTGCTGCTCAGTTTGAAGGAGATGCACAACGTATATTAATTGTAGAAAAAGCTAAAGCAGAAGCCGAAAGCAAACGTTTACAAGGACAAGGTATTGCAGATCAAAGACGTGAAATTGCTCGCGGATTAGAAGAATCTGTCGAAGTTTTAAATCGCGTAGGTATAAATTCTCAGGAAGCTTCTGCCCTAATTGTAGTTACACAACATTATGATACGTTACAATCTTTAGGTGAAGAAACAAACAGTAATTTAATTTTATTACCAAATTCTCCACAAACAGGAAGCAACATGTTAAACGATATGGTGGCTAGTTTTGTAGCAAGTAACCAAATTGGTGAAGCCATGAAGGAAAGTAAAAAAAATCCTAAAAAGTTAGAATAATTATAATTTCTAAATATAGGAGTTCGTTTTAAAAAACACAAAACCCGTTTAAAACAATTTTAAGCGGGTTTTGTTATATATAGCAAGGAAATACATTTATTAAAATATATTGTCTTTTAGAAGTGATCTATGAACTTTATTTTTGATAAATTAAAATTATTATTATAATAAAATAATAGAAATTTATTATACTGTTCATGACGTTGAAAATCAAGAACTAATTGTAATAATTAAATGATAAATAATTTCTCTCTTTACCAATTCATATTTATTAATAGATTTGTTCCAAATGGAAAAAAAACAATTTGTTAATTCAATACATTATTTTAGGGCAGTTGCCATTATAATAATAGTATCCGGTCATTGCTTTGAATTAATTAATTTTGATAATAAAAATATAGTTTATAAGTTAATTACTAAATCAATTCAAGGAGGAACTGCTTTTTTTGTCTTTATTTCAGGCTATTTATTTTATCATATTTTTTACCAAAATTTCAATTTTAAAAAATTTATAATAAAAAAAATTAAATATGTACTTGTTCCCTATTTATTTTTAACAACTATACTTTGCCTGTATTTGTTTTTTGATACATCTCAAATCTTTGAAACAAGTATCTTGATGATTTATTTATCTGGAGGAATTGTATCAGCCTATTGGTACATTCCATTTATTATGATTGTATTTATTTTATCACCGCTTTTTATAAAATTTATTACCCTTGATAACAACCAAAAAATAGTATTTATCATTATTTCTTTAATCATTTCACTTTATATTCATAGAGGAAATATTACTACTAACCCTTATGCGTTTCTACACAATGTTATTTATTACACTCCCATATATTTGATGGGAATATATGTATCTATAAATAAAAAAAGTATTCAAAAAAAACTGAAAGGAAAGGAGTTTTTTATTCTAATTTTAGGCTTTTTAACTGTTATACCATATGTTATAAATTCAACAAATAATTTTTTAGAATATATTAAAAAAGCAGATTTAATGATTCTTCAAAAAGTTTTTTTTATACTCTTTTTCTTTATTTTTTTAGAAAGATTTGAAAATACAAAAATTAAAATTTTAAATAAATTAGCTGAAAATAGTTTTGGTATATTTTTTATTCATTGTATTTATATTCAATTAATAATAAAAGTGATGAACTCTTTAAATATTGAATTTCGGAATGATTATTTTATTTATATTTTAGGAACAATTATTGTCATTTCGCTCTCTCTATATACTACGTTAATCACAAAAAAAATATTTGGTAAAAATAGTAGATATTTAATTGGAAACTAAAAAACAAACCTCCTTAAAATTTTAATATTCTGCGTATAATCCTCCGAAAATCAACATCCTAAACGCTTCAATAATTAAAGGTATAACTAAAAAATCATAGCGTATTTAGGTATTATTTTTAGGACCGATATAAAATTAAAAAGCGCCTTAACAAATTTGTTAAGGCGCTTTTCGTTTAACTAATAAATCCAATTCACATTAAAAGAATGTTCTGAGGAAAATTTATATTATTTATTGTCTCTCCAAGGCTTGTAATTTTTATACGCAGGTCCTTTTAATTTTGAACGCTCAGAACCAATTACAATTCCAGCATACGTTTTATCAGAATCACTACGCTCCCATGCCTTTTTATTTTTATATTCGGGACCTGTAACCTGTTCCTTATTAGTCTCTACAGCTATCACGGAAGCGGTAGTTTCATGTTCCCAAATTTTATAATTTTTATATTCTGGTCCAGTAAAATCATTTCTATCTTGTGCAAATGCAATACTTGTAGACCCTAAAAGTAAACCTAATACTAAATATATATTTTTCATGCTATGCTATGTTTTTTTGTTTAGTACAAAATTAAGCCATACATAGGGTGTTTACAGGTCACAAAAACCACGTAATCGGTATCCGTATAAATACGGATAAAATATTAAATCAGATTTATTTCAGTGGCTTTCTTTATAAGTTCGGCTGTATTCTTTACATCTAACTTTTTTAAAATATTAGCGCGATGTGTTTCTATAGTTCTGGTGCTAACAAACAGTTTAGAGGCTATTTCTTTAGTTGTTAATCCTCTAGAAATCAAACCTAAAACTTCCTTTTCTTTATTAGAAATTATATTTTCGCTAATCTTTTGCTCCGACATAAAATTTATCATCTTTTCGGAGATTGTCGGACTAAAATATTTTTTACCCTGACTCACTATTCGAATCACTTTTATGAGTTCATCCTCATCGGTATTTTTAAGTAAATATCCATAGGCTCCTGCTTTAGCACTTTTGGCAATGTAATTCCCATCGTTATGCATAGAAATAATAATAGGCTTGATGGTTGGACTCTCATTTTTAAGCGCTTTTAATACGTCGAAACCATCCATATTAGGCATAGTAAGATCTAATAAAACAATACTAACATCTTTATATCTCTCTATCGCATCCATAAAACCAATACCGTCGCCCACAGAAGCTAAAACCTCTATATCGTTATGTTTTATAAGAAGTTCCTTTAAACCATTCCTAAAAAGCTCATGATCGTCTGCTATTATAATTTTTATTTTATTCATAACTCTATTGGTAATTCAATTTCAAAAGTTGTATTTCCTGTTTCAGATTGCATGTAAATTTGGCCATTACAAATGTCTACACGTTCTTTTATATTGGTAATTCCAGAACCTAATTTCACATTTTCTAAATCAAATCCTATACCATCGTCAAAGTAAAAGAGCGATATAAAATCATCGAATTCCGAAAGTGAAATCCTAATATTATTAGCATTAGAATGTTTTAAAGCATTATTAACTAATTCTTGACCGATTCTAAAAATATTTATAGCCTGATTTTTAGTGATTTTACTCACATCCCCTTGTGTTAAATCTTCAAATTCAATCGAAATCCCAGACGTTTTTTTAATTGTATTTACAAAATTTGTTAAGGCAATACCTACTCCAAAATCATCTATAGTAGATGGCATTAAAGCATTAGACATTAATCTAATTTCAGAAATTGTACCATCTAAAATTCGTATCATTTCAAACCTCTGATTTTTATCTTGTATATGATTTTCGATATAGAATTTTAAGGAGGTTAATAACGGACCAACACCATCGTGTAATTCTCTAGACAATCGGCGTCTTTCATTCTCCAAACCATCTACCAATTGACGCTTGGTATTTATACTATTCTTATTTTCTTTATTTCTAAATTCAATAAGCTTATCCCTCATTTTAATGAGACTTTTCCCCAATACGTCGTGTTCACTTTTTGGAACGTAATGAGAATTAAGATTCATTTTACCCAACTCTTTCGAAAAAACAACGGCACCCTGCAACGATTTTTTTAAATAATCTAGTGCTTCAAACATGTCCTTAACTTCGCTTGGATTTTTTACAAATTGCTTAGTCTCATTATAATGGCCTTCGGCCATAATTTTCAGACTTTTTCTCATATTAGCAATAGGATTTGTTATAATTCGAGTAAGGAAAAGTGATAAAATAATAGCGATAATCATTATTAAAACGGTTAATCCTAATAACTTCAATCTTAGTTCTTCCAAAGGAGCTTTAACTTCACTCTTATCTATTTCTGAAAGTATAGCCAGTTTTAGGTAAGAAACGTTAATCGGACTGTACACACTATAAACTTCTACACCTCTATAATCCTTAAAAACACCTCTACCAATTTTACCAGAAAATGCGTCTATAACACCCTGCGTTTTAACCGCAATAGTCGATGGTGTTTTTTCGGGAATAAATCGAGATTGCGATCGCATATAAAAATCTGATCCCACCAAATAAGATTCCCCACTACTTCCCATTCCAGCACGTTCTAATAATATATTTTTGATTTTATTATATGCTATAATCTTAACCTTTGGAATACCATTATAATCGGAAACAAGTCCAATAGTAGTGTTTCCTTGCGGTTCGTAAGTAGTTAAATCGTAAATTCCAGGTGTATTAAGTATATGTTCTGGAACGTTAAAATTTAAAGCGACAGTATCCTTAGAAGTTTCATTTAAAAATGAATTCCATTCACTGTTGATTAAATCTTCAACCTGAATTTGTTTTAATGTTTTTACAGAATTTAGCTGAAGTAATATTCTGTCGTCTAAAACCTTCGAAAACTCATTATAAAACGTAATAGACAACATGAATATCACGAAAAATATCACGCTGTTTATAATGATTAATATTAGAGTTCTTAAATTCATTAATTAGCCGCTGTCACATCTATGTCGTCGTTTCCATAAATCATAGTAATAAAGTCATTTTTATCGATAGCTCCAAAATATTCGGTAAGTTCTGTATCTTTTAGAGCATTTTTAATAGCTGTTTCTTCGTAAGGCAGTCCGATAAAAATAGCTGAAAGTTCTTCAACCGATTTTTTTCCAAAGAAATCTCCAAATACGGTAAACTCGGCGATGTGTCCTTTTTCAACAAAAATTCGCAAATCAATTTCACCTATAGGAAAACGTTTTGTACGCTGAATATTAAACTTAGGCGAACGCCCGTAATTCCAGTTCCAATCGTCATATTTATCTGCTTTTAATTTGGCAATTCCTTCACGATCTTCTGCTGTAAATTTGTAGGTTTTAAAATTTTTATCGTTTGCATATAAACCTTCTAAAATTAAACTTCTAAAAGCTTCTATAGTTAATGGTTCCTCTAAAAAATCGCTAATATTTGCCACCCGACTTCTAACCGATTTATGACCTTTAGATTGAATTTTACTCATCTTAACTTGTAACGCATTAGCCACTTCGTTTAAGTCGGTACTTAACAACAACGTTCCATGACTAAACATGCGTTTTCCAGTAGTAAATTGTGCTGTTCCGGAGACTTTTTTACCGTCTATTAAAATATCGTTTCTTCCAATAAGTTCGGCTTCTATTCCAAAGTTTTTCAAGACTTCGATAACTGGTGCAGTAAACTTTTTAAAATTATGCATACTAGCATTATCATGATTGGTGATAAAACTAAAATTTAAGTTTCCTAAATCGTGATATACAGCTCCTCCTCCACTAATGCGGCGCACCACGTGAATGCCTTTTTCTGTAATATACTCTTGATTTATTTCTTCTAATGTATTTTGATTTCGGCCAATTATAATTGATGGTTCGTTAATGTAAAACAACAAATAATCGGTATTAGTATCGAAATGCCTTAAAGCATATTCTTCTAAAGCCAAATTTAAATGCGGATCTGTAACGCCTTCGTTATCTATAAAAACCATACTGCAAAAATTAAAAAGTTGTTTTACAAAAATACTTAGAATCCCCGTAATAGATTACAAATCTCACTTATCATTTTTAATTATTTGAAACAAAAAAGCCTTGAAATAAGAACTATTTCAAGGCTTTATATATCAATTAAATTCAGATTATATCTCTGATGCTTCTGCAACTAAAAGCGCATTACCATCTGTTAATCCTTTTTCTATAAATTCATTAATAGCAGCGTTACGTTCTAAGCCATTTTTAAGCAGTACTTGCAACGTTAACATGGCGGCGATACGTGTACCTACTTTTTTAGCCGCAGTTCCAAATAACGGCTCTAATTCGTCGTAAGACACTTTTTCTGCCAATTCTAAAATATCGGCTTTAATTTTCTCACGTTTAGCATCTGGTAAATTCGTATATTTTTTACCAAATTGCTGTATCACATCTATAGCCTTACGTTGTGGCTGATTAGATTTAGGCTGATTCTGATTTTGATTCGCTTGCGCTTTTGGTTTTTCTTTTGTCCAAGAATCACGTAAACCAACTGTTTTATTAAAAATTAATTGCTCTGAAGTTGAATCGTAATCGACATTAAAATACCCTAAACGTTGAAATTGAAAACGCTCGCCTACTTTTGCTTCTTTTAAGCTCGGTTCTACGTAAGCCGTAATTAATTTTAAAGAGTCTGGATTAATAAAATCCATAAAGCTTTTATCGGCATGACTATCTGGAGATTCGTCCATAAATAATCTGTCGTATTCTCTAACTACAGCTTTAACTGCATGTTTTATAGACACCCAATGCAAAGTTCCTTTTACTTTACGCAAACTTGCTTCTGTGCCACTACCACTTAACGTATCCGGATCGTAACTTACATGAATTTCGGTAATGTTACCGTTATCATCTTTTACAACGCTTTCTCCTTTAATGATGTATGCGTTTTTTAAACGGACTTCTTTTCCTAAAGTTAGTCGGAAATATTTACTATTCGCTTGTTCTTTAAAATCGTCACGTTCAATATACAATTCGCGAGAAAATGGCACTTGTCTAAATCCAGCACTATCGTCTTCCTGATTATTTTCTGCTTCTAACCATTCTTCTTTATCTTCTGGATAGTTAGTAATTACTAACTTCACCGGATCTAAAACCGCCATAACACGCGGTGCCGTTTTGTTTAAATCTTCACGAATACAAAATTCCAATAGCGAAACATCGATTACATTTTCACGCTTAGCCACCCCAACAGTTTCCACAAATTTTCGGATTGCCGCTGGCGTATAACCACGACGACGTAACCCAGAAATTGTAGGCATACGCGGATCGTCCCAACCGTTAACCACACCATCTTCCACCAATTGCAATAACTTACGCTTACTCATAATGGTATAGCTTAAGTTTAAACGTGCAAATTCGCGTTGTTTTGGTCGTAATTTATCTACTACAACCAATTGGTCCAAAAACCAATCGTAAAGCTCTCTGTGAGGTTTAAATTCTAAAGAACATAAAGAATGCGAAACCTGTTCTATATAATCGCTTTCACCATGCGTCCAATCGTACATTGGGTATATACACCATGTATCTCCTGTACGGTGATGTTCCTTCTTTAAAATACGGTAAATAATAGGATCACGCATTAACATGTTAACATGTTGCATGTCTATTTTAGCACGTAAAATATGTTCGCCTTCGTCGAATTCTCCCGCTTTCATACGGTTGAATAAATCTAGGTTTTCTTCTACGGTTCTATTTCTAAACGGACCATCGACACCAGGTTGTGTAGGTGTTCCTTTTTGTTCGGCCATAGCTTCAGACGATTGCGAATCGACATAGGCTTTTCCATCTTTTATAAGTTGAACTGCCCAATCGAACAATTGCTGAAAATAATCTGAAGAATACACTTCCTTATCCCACTGGTAACCTAACCAAGAGACATCTTCTTTAATCGCGTCTACATATTCCTGCTCTTCTTTAGCAGGATTAGTATCGTCGAAACGAAGGTTTACAGGAGCATTATAACGTTCACCTAAACCAAAACTAATTCCGATAGCTTTAGTGTGCCCAATGTGTAAATACCCATTAGGTTCTGGTGGAAAACGAAAACGTAATTTATCTTGAGATATTTCGGTTTTTAAATCGTTTTCTATAATATGTTCAATAAAATTGAGTGATTTTGTTTCTTCAGACATAAATTGATATGAATACCTATTAAAAATAAAGCGCAAAATTAATGAAATATCCGCTTGCTTACTATTAATCTAAGAGATAATGATTAATTTTATCCAAAATATTCATCCATAAAACATCATTTATTTATAAGCTTATGGGCATTATAAAAGTAGAAAACATAAGAATTTTCGCTAATCACGGTTGTTTAACCGAAGAGACAAAAATAGGTAGCGATTACCGTGTGGATTTGGTTATAAAAGCCAATTTACAAAAATCGGCACTTTCGGATAATCTGGTAGATACGGTAGATTATGTCTTTTTAAACAGAATTGTAAGAGAAGAAATGAAAACGCCTTCTTACCTTTTAGAAACTGTTGCTAAACGGATATTAGTAAGAATTTTAAACGAAAATAATTCAGTAAATAAAGCCACAATTAATGTAAGTAAACTTAACCCTCCTATTGGTGGTGATGTAGAAATGGTAACAATTAAAATGACGGAGAAAAGAAAAAAGTGAAAGTAAGTAGTGTAGAATCATAATTTTTTCTACATTTGCAATCCGTTAATTACGGCGTCGTGGCCGAGTGGCTAGGCAGAGGTCTGCAAAACCTTGTACAGCGGTTCGAATCCGCTCGACGCCTCTTCAAAACCTTCAAGTTTTCTTGAAGGTTTTTTTATGCACTAAAGTTAATCAATAGGAATATCGTAACTATGTTTAATCTCGCCCATAACGAAGGTTGTGTGGGCACTTCCTATATTTTTAATCGATCCTAAACTGTTCAATACAAAATCTTGATAATGTTTCATATCAGTTACAATTACCTTTAATAAAAAATCGAAATCTCCAGACGTATTATAACATTCTGTAACTTCCTTTAAAGATTTAATATCGTGAACAAATTTGTTCCCTATAATATTAGTGTGTTGCTTTAAACGAATACTACAAAAAGCGATTAAAGATTTATTTAATTTATCTGCATCTAAAATAGCAACATATTTTTTAATGTAACCTTCATTTTCAAGTTTTTTAATCCGTTCAAAAACTGGAGTTGGAGATAAATTTACGCGCTTAGCTAACTCTTTTGTAGTCACATTAGAGTTTTCTTGAAGTAGTTTTAATAGCTGAATATCTGTACTGTCTAATTGATGCATAGTGTTTTATTCTGTAAAGCTTATTTTATCCACATATAAAAAGATAAAACAAACATTATTATATACAATTTCAGGTTTATAATCCTATTTTTTAAAAGATTAAAGATAATAAGAATGTATTTATAATTTTGAAAAGATTTTAAAACTAATTAAAAAATTCAATAAATATGAAAACAAACCTCTTAGGATATCCTAGAATTGGAAGTAAAAGGGAACTTAAAAAATCTTCTGAAGCCTATTGGAAACATGACATATCGTTAGAAAATCATTTACAAAATGCGGCTAAAATTAGACAAGATAATTGGACATATCAACACCAATTAGGTGTAGATTTAATTCCCTCGAACGACTTTTCTTTATACGATCAAGTTTTAGATTTAACACTTACTTTAGGTTGTATTCCAGAACGTTATAAGGATGTTACATTAAAAGATAATCCGTTAGAATTGTATTATGCCATGGCACGTGGCATACAAAAAGAAGGGTTAGATATCATAGCTATGGAAATGACAAAGTGGTTCGATACGAATTACCATTTCATTGTACCTGAATTTAGTAAAAATCAAACTTTTGAACTTCTAAATTTAAAAGCTGTAAATGAATTTAAAGAAGCTTTAGAGTTGGGTATAAAAACCAAACCCATACTTATTGGGCCTGTGACATTTTTATTGCTAGGAAAAGAAACAGAATCTAATTTTCATCGCATAGATTTATTAGACAAATTACTTCCTGTATATTTTCAATTAGTTGAAAAATTAATCGATGAAGGTGCAGAATATATTCAGTTTGACGAACCCTGTTTAACCACAAATTTATCTGTAAAAGAACAAGAAGCTATTACCAAAACCTACACTAAATTAGCAGAAGCATTTCCTAAACTAAAAATTATATTAGCTAATTATTTTGATTGTTATGGCGACAATTTAGAAACTGTTCTAAAATTACCAGTTCACGCATTACACTTGGATTTAGTAAAATGTCAACTTCAATTAGATGATATATTAAATGCTGAAATTTTTAATACAAACACTATTTTATCTTTGGGTGTTATTGATGGCAGAAACATTTGGAAAAACGATTTTGAAAAAAGTTTAAAACACATTGAAAAAGCGACAGCTGTATTAGGAAAAGATAAGGTTTGGATTGCCTCTTCTTGCTCTTTATTACATAGTCCGATAGATCTAGATTTGGAAACTAATGAACAAAATTTACCACTTGAAGTTAAGCAGTGGTTAGCATTTGCTAAACAAAAAGTTCAAGAATTAGTCCAATTAAAAGCATTTGTTATTAATCCAAATTCTGATGAAAGTATAGTTAAATTAAAAGCAAACAAACATGCTATTTTAAACAAGAGCACATCAAAATTAATTCAAGATGAATCAGTAAAATCTAGAGTATCTAAATTAACTCCACAAGATAGTTCTAGACAATCTGTTTTTAAGCAACGCCAAAGTCAACAAAAAAGCATTCTAAATTTACCATTATTTCCAACCACTACAATTGGATCTTTTCCACAAACTAAAACCGTAAGAAGTTGGCGTTCTAAATTTAAAAAAGGTGACATTTCACAAACGGAATACGACCAATTAATTCAGGATGAAATAGAAGATACTATTCGTTTTCAAGAATCAATTGGATTAGATGTTTTAGTACATGGCGAATTTGAAAGAAATGACATGGTAGAATATTTTGGAGAGCAGTTAAATGGTTTTGCATTTACCAGTTTTGGTTGGGTACAGAGCTACGGAAGCCGTTGTGTAAAACCTCCAGTTATTTTTGGAGATGTCTCTAGAACATATCCTATGACCGTAAATTGGACAGCTTATGCACAATCCTTAACAGACGTTCCTGTAAAAGGGATGCTTACAGGACCCGTAACTATACTACAATGGTCTTTTATTAGAAATGACCAACCAAGAGCCACAACTTGTAAACAAATCGCTCTAGCGATACGTGATGAGGTTTTAGATTTAGAATCTGCTGGAATAAAAGTGATTCAAATAGATGAACCAGCCATTAGAGAAGGTTTACCTCTTAGAAAAGAAGATTGGAAAGCGTACTTAGATTGGGCAATAGAATCTTTTAAAATTTCGGCTTGTGGTGTAGCAGATAGTACACAAATACACACACATATGTGTTATTCTGAATTTAATGATATTATTGATAGCGTCGCTGCCTTAGATGCAGATGTAATTACTATTGAAACCTCACGTTCTAAAATGGAATTATTAGATGCTTTTGTAGATTATAAATATCCGAATGAAATTGGTCCAGGTGTGTATGATATACATTCACCAAGAATACCGAATTCTGAAGAAATAGAATTGCTACTAAAAAAAGCCTGCAACTTATTACCTATTGAACATATTTGGGTAAATCCAGATTGCGGACTAAAAACAAGAGATTGGCCAGAAACTAAAGAAGCACTAACTCACTTAGTAAATACAGCAAAAAAATTAAGAGCAGAATTTCAAATAGAAGCGTAATAAAAAAAGAAATCCAGAGCTATTTTATACAAATACTCTGGATTTTAGATGTTTAATGTAACGGATTAATTTGCTCTATAGTATCTTTTAATATTTCTTTTTCTTTTGGGAAAAATCCTTGAAGGAGTAACAAGACTCCAAATCCTAAAATAACCAGAGATACTATTTTTTTAGTTTTAAAAATAATACGAGGTGTTAACTTACTTCTTAATGCTTTAGCCGCTAATATTTTAAAAATATCAACAATAAAATAAACGGCTAGAATAGTACCTAAAAAGACATGAATACCATATTCATTATCGGTCATAGAGTTTCCAATTACTATAAAACTCAACCAACCTAAAAGCACACCTACGTTTATAAAATTTAGCAAAAAGCCTTTCATAAATAGCTTTCCATAATTCTTCTGAACTTCTACACTGTGATATTCCCGTAATATGGTTCGAAATGATTTTTGTGCCTTTACAAAAGATATAACGCCATAAACAACCAGTAAAACACCACCAAAAACAAAGAAATTAGGATCGTCTTTAATCCGATCTAATATACGACTCGTACTATAAAATGCAACCACTATAAAAAAAGCGTCGGCAAGTATGACGCCTAAATCGAATATAAGAGCGCTCTTAAACCCCTTTGTAGCGCTAGTTTCTAGCAATACAAAAAAAACTGGTCCAATAGTAAAGGATAACAATATTCCGAACGGAATTGCTCTTAAAATGTCTTCTAACATATCATGCGATCTCTATCGCAAATTTAGTAAAACTTAAAGGAATTAGTCCACTCTTAGGATTCTTCCGCCTAAAACTTTGTTTTCGTTTACTTCTTCTGGTTTTCCATAAATGTAAACATCTCCTCCAGCACGGATAGTAGCATCTACAGTTTTTGATGCTTTTACATGCGCTTCTCCCGCAGCATGAATAGTCACTTTAGACGTTTCTGAATCTAATAATTGACCATTATAAATACCACCTGTTAAAATATTAATCTGTTCATTTTTAGAGGTTCCGTTGGTTGTAATCTCTCCACCAGTAATAGATTTTACAACTACGAAAGATGTGTTTAAAGGCACATCTATTTTAGCACCTTCCTGGGCTCTTAATTCAATTTCAAATTGCTCTATAACATCCTTAGAACTTATAGACGAACCTTCGTTTGCATCGATAACATCTATAGATGTGTAATACACATTCACCTTAGTACTTTCGCCGTTAAAGCTATTATCTAAGCTCATTCTAATTTTTAAAGTTCCATTTTTATTAACCGTTTCTACATGGTTCGCACTGTTTCCAGTAATTTCAACTTTGTTAATATCAGATTTAATAAGATTAACCTGAATTAAATCGTAAACTTTAAGTTCCTTAAATTCTCCAACTGTTTTTTCTACTTTGTCTTGAGCATGTAATCCAAGAGATAAACATGCCATAAATAACACAACTAACTGTTTCATTTTCAATGTATAATATAATTTTACTAATACGCTAAACAGCATGAAAACTTGAATCTATTTCAAATTTTCATGGTTTAATTTACTATCAATACAAATCATTATATTGATGGTTTTTATTTGATACTGAATGATATTCAGCAAAACA
This sequence comes from Formosa sp. F44, assembly GCF_056238645.1. The sequence goes on along the minus strand of NZ_JBWDLJ010000002.1, from coordinate 160,644 downwards.
TAACGTTAATTTTTACGCGTTTGGTTTTCCTATCAAGTTAAAATCTAGATGTTTTTTAACTAAATCTGTATCCTTAACTTTTACAATAACCTCGTCTCCTAACTGATACATTTTTTTAGATTCGCGACCAATAATTGCAAACTGACTTTCGTCGAATTCATAATAATCATCTTTAATATCACGAATTCTCACCATACCCTCGCATTTGTTATCTACAATTTCGACGTAAATACCCCAATCGGTAACCCCGGAAATAACACCTACAAATTCCTCATCTTCATGATCTTGCATAAAACGAATCTGCATATACTTAATCGAATCCCGTTCGGCTTTAGTCGCTAAATATTCCATGCTACTAGAATGCTTACATTTCTCTTCGTAAATAGCTTCGTTAGCCGATTTTCCGCCATCTAAATACTGCTGTAACAAGCGATGTGCCATAACATCTGGGTAACGACGAATTGGCGATGTAAAATGACTATAATAATCGAATGCCAAACCGTAATGTCCAATATTATGCGTGGTATATTCAGCTTTACTCATGGTTCGAATCGCTAAAGTATCGACTAAATTTTGTTCTTTTTTACCAACAACATCACTCAATAATCCATTTAATGAGGATGAAATGGATTTACTATCTTTAAAATTTAATTTGTACCCAAACTTAGCTACCACATTTTGAAGGGCTTGTAATTTGCTTTCGTCTGGTTCATCATGCACACGATAAACAAACGTTTTTTCTGGTTTTTGTTTTCCAACAAATTCCGATACTTTTCTGTTTGCCAGTAACATAAATTCTTCAATTAATTTATTTGCATCTGCAGACGTTTTAAAGAACACACCTATTGGATTGCTATCTTCGTCTAAATTGAATTTAACTTCAACTTTATCAAACGAAATCGCACCAGAACTCATACGTTTACTACGCATAATTTTGGCTAATTCATCCATTTTTAAAACAGCATCTGCAACGGCTTGATCAGCTAAATAGGTTTCCCCAGTTAAAGAAACTTCGGCTGGAATAGTATTCGATTTACTTTCTATAATCGCCTGAGCTTCTTCGTAAGCAAAACGCGCATCGCTGTACGTTACGGTTCTACCAAACCATTCGTTAACAACTTGTGCTTTATTATTTAGTTCGAACACTGCCGAGAACGTAAATTTTTCTTCATGCGGACGCAAAGAACACGCATTATTAGATAAAATTTCTGGAAGCATAGGTACTACACGATCTACTAAATACACAGATGTTGCACGCTCGTAAGCTTCATCGTCTAAAATGGTACCTTCTTGCACGTAATGCGACACATCGGCAATATGAATTCCGATTTCGTAATTTCCATTTTCTAAAACTTCAAAAGACAACGCATCATCAAAATCTTTCGCATCTTTCGGGTCTATGGTAAATGTTAACACCTTTCGCATATCCCGACGCTTTTTAATTTCGTCTTCCGTTATCGATGTATCAATGTTATTTGCAAACTCTTCAACCTCTGCTGGGAACTCATATGGCAACCCGTAATCGGCTAAAATAGCGTGTATTTCGGTATTGTGTTCGCCAGGTTTTCCTAAAACTTTAAGTACTTTTCCGTTAGGAGAATCGGCTTTATCTGGCCAATCTTCTAGACTTACTAACACCTTATCACCATCTTCTGCACCGTTAACTTTGTTTATAGGCACAAAAATGTCTTTATACATTTTATTACCATCAACCACTACAAAAGCATAGTTTTTACTTAACTGAATTACTCCAACATACTCTGTTTTAGCACGTTTAATAATTCTTGTGATTTCGCCTTCTACCTTTCCATGTTTACGTCGTTTATAAACATACAGTTCTACTTCGTCTCCATTTAGGGCTTTGTTAATATTATTTGAAGCAATATAAATATCGTCTTCAAAGTCATCAGAAATTACATAACCTGCACCTTTTGCTGTTAAATCTAAAATTCCGGTATGGTATTCGGTAGTCACAATGGCTTTAAATTTACCACGTTCTACTTCTTCAATTTCTTTTTTAGCAAGTAATTGTTGAAGTGTTTTTATAATTTGATTTCTGCTACTGGCATCATTTACTTCCAGGATAGCACCTATTTGTTTGTAATTAAAGGTCTTATTACGTTCCTTTCTTAGAATATTTAAAATCGTTTGGGAGAGATTAGAAATTCCTTTTGAAGCTTTCTTTTTTCGCTTTCTTGTCATAATCTTCATTTGAATAATAACAAAGCTACATTTTAAAAACTAAATCATTGTTTCTTTATTAAGAAGTTTAACTATTCTTTTAAAATTCAAATCTATTTCAGTTTACAAAAACAGTTATCCACATATATATATATATAATTAGTTTTCTTTTAAAATTTAAAAAAAAAAATGGTTGTTATTATAGTCTGTTAATAGCGGTATAACTTTTTTAGGTTTTATTTTGATTCTATTTAGTTTTCAGTCTATCGATAGGAAGTGAACATCTTATTAGACTATTAAAGTGTTTATTTTGAAGTGTTTTTATTACGTTGTTAACAATTGTTGATAACGTGATTTCACAGTAAAAGTTTAATAAAAATTTTGAAATTTGATGTTTATATGAGTTCATTTTGGTCTAAAAACTTTTCTAAAGAAAATGAGTTAAATTTTTGGAGTGTATTACATAATGTTTGGTTGTAAATTTTTTTGATATTTAAAAGAAAAAGTTTCAAAAAGTAATCAAGAGATATTAACAATTAATTAATACTAATTCTGTTTTTATGAACAATTGTTACGTAAACGTTTATAAATGGTATACTTACTATCAAATTCATAATTAATTTAGGTGTGTAAAGTATTTAATTATTAGGCATTTAGGTGGTTTATTAACCATCATTTCGTACATTTACCTCCTTAATATTTCGAACAGTATCACAATAAATATAACTAATAAATAGAGTAATACATTATGAAGATTTCAATAGGAAATGATCACGCAGGAACAGATTATAAATTTGCAATCGTAAAGCATTTAGAAGCAAAGGGATACGTTGTTAACAACTATGGTACCGATGCATCAGACAGTGTTGATTACCCAGATTTTGTACATCCCGTGGCTTTAGATGTTACTAATAAGAAAGTAGATTTTGGAATTATTATCTGCGGTAGTGGAAACGGAGCAAACATGACTGCTAATAAGCATCAAGAAATTCGTTCTGCTTTATGTTGGTCTAAAGAAATCGTTGTTTTAGCAAGACAACATAACGATGCAAATATTTTAAGTATTCCAGCACGTTATACTGCTGTACAGCAAGCTATAGAAATGGTAGATGCATTTTTAGAAACTGCTTTCGAAGGTGGACGTCACCAAAACCGTGTAAATAAAATTCCAGTAAGTTGTTAAATGTCAATGTCTCACGAACATAATCATGAACACCCTAGTTTAAAAGGTAGAAATTTAATTATTTCTATTTTTCTAAACATACTCATAACATTAAGTCAGGCTATCGGTGGATTAATTTCCGGTAGCTTGTCTTTATTAAGTGATGCCTTACACAATTTTACAGACGTAATTTCTTTAATAGTTAGTTATGTAGCAAATAGACTGTCTAAACAAAAGGCATCTATGGGGAAAACTTTTGGTTATAAGCGTGCAGAAATTTTAGCCGCATTTATTAATGCTTCTACGTTAATAATTATCGCAGTTCTTTTAATTATTGAAGCTTTTAAACGTTTTAAACATCCAGAACCCATCGCATCTGATCTTGTTGTTTGGTTGTCGCTCTTAGGTATCTTAGCCAATGGTTTTAGCGTATTGTTATTAAAAGCAGATTCCCAGTCTAACCTTAATATGCGTAGTGCCTATCTGCATTTATTTACAGATATGATGGCGAGTGTAGCCGTGTTAATAGGCGGTTTACTTATGAAATTTTACCAAGTATATTGGGTAGACAGTGTGCTTACTTTTTTAATTGGAATTTATCTTATTTGGGTGGGTTTAGATTTGTTAATAACCTCTACAAAAATGATTATGCTCTTTACACCAGCACATATTAACTTAAATGATGTGGTTAAAGAAATTAATGAGATGCCTAAAGTGAATAAGTTACATCATGTTCATATTTGGAATTTAAATGATGACGAATTGCATTTAGAAGCTCATTTAGAATTTAAAGAAGACATTTCGTTAACCCAATTTAATGTAATTTTGTTTCAGATTGAAACACTTCTAGCGGATAAATTTCATATTAATCATGTTAATATTCAGCCAGAGTTTAATAGAGAAGATCCTAAAGATGTTATAGTTCAAGATTAAATATGAAAATAAACCGGTCTGTATTTTATACCTTATTTATGGTTATAAGTATATCACTATTAACATCTTGTGAGCAAATTATAGATAATGTAACAGACGATTTAATTCCCGAACCGGAATCTCTTATGGTAGGCTTACGTAATAATACACCTTACAATTGGAAACGCGCAGAAATACGTTCTGGAAATGTTATCCAGATATACGATAACACAAAAAAAGGAACATATAGTGCTTACAAACTGTTTAATAGTATACATTCGGAGGCTGTTATTTTAATTCAGACAGAGCAAGAAGTATTTCGCTATACTCCAAAATTTTATGATGAATCTACAGAGGTTACTGAAGGGACATATTATTTTGAAGTTAGTTTAGTAGATTTAAAAACTTTAGTGATAAAAAGAAAATCGTTTTAATTATGTTGGATATTACCATAAAATTCTTTGAAGAATTAACCACTAGCGAGTTGTATGCATTATTACAATTACGAAGTGAAGTCTTTGTAGTGGAACAAAATTGTGTATATCAGGATATTGATGGTAAAGACAATAAAGCCTTACATGTTTTAGGATTTAAAAATTACGAATTAGTAGCTTATACTAGAATTTTTAATTCAGGTGATTATTTTGAAAATGCCAGTATTGGTCGTGTCATAGTAAAGGAATCTGAACGTAGCCATAAATATGGTTACGATATTATGAAAGCTTCTATTCAGGCTATTAGCACTAAGTTTAATGAAACCACCATTAAAATTTCGGCACAAAAACATTTAGAATATTTCTATAATAACTTAGGATTTGTTGCTGTCTCCGAACCTTATTTAGAAGATGGGATTCCGCACATCGGCATGCTATTAAAACCGTAATTATTTTGTTAAGAAGCCACTATAAGTGGTCGGGTTGCTTAATATTTCGGTAGCGCGTTCTATTTCTGGATTATGTGTTTTATAGTAATCGTAAACACCTTCTCTGTACACATATCGTTTTACAATTTCGTCTGTTAATAAACTCGTTAATTGCGCTTTATTTTTGTCTATACCCTCTATTTTTGAGGTCTTTAGATTGTTAATAAGTGTGTTGTAATCCTTTTGAATATTGTCGTCTAATCCTTCTTTTTTAGCACTTTCTAACGCTTTTGTTAAGGCTTTTTCAGTTTCAGTTTCAAAACTAAAATCATTCGTTTTTAAATATTTCTTGAAGTCTGAAAAATCGGAATCTGATAGTTTAAAATTATCAATGTCTTTTATAGTCTGATGTTTGTAATAATACGTTGTGGCGTAATCAAAAATAAAGTCCTTTTGTAAAATCGCAGTAGTAATTGCCGATGTTTTAGTAATGTCTAAAGCTTCGTCTGGTAATACCCCACCACCATCAAAAACAGGTCTTCCATTTTTAGTTTTAAACTCATGGTAATTGTCTTGTGTAATTCTTACAGCATCGCCTTTCTCGTCTCGATGCCAATAATCTAAAGCCTGAATGCAACGTCCTGACGGTGTGTAATATCTAGAAATAGTAAGCTTTAATTGGGTGCCGTAGGTTAATTGTTTCGGACGTTGTACTAATCCTTTTCCAAAACTTCTAGATCCAAGTATAACACCACGGTCTAAATCTTGAAGCGTTCCTGCTACTATTTCACTCGCCGATGCACTGCGTCCGTTTATTAAAACAATTACTGGAATTTCGACATCCAAGGCTTCCTTTTGCGTGTAATACGTTTTATTAAACTTTTCAACTTTCGATTTTGTAGTCACTACTAATTGATTTTTTGGAACAAAAATATTGACCACGTTTACAGCTTCGTGTAATAATCCGCCTGGGTTATCTCTTAAATCTAAAATTATATTTTTTGCACCTTGAGCTTTTAAATCTTTTACTGCATAGGCGGTTTGCGAAGAGGCTTTACTATTAAACTGACTTAATACAATATATCCAGTTTCTTCATTTATCATAGAAAAATAGGGTACCGCATTAATCTCTACTTCTGCCCTATTTATGGTGGCTGTTTGGATTTTCCCCTGACGTTTAAAGGTCACCTCTACACGCGTTCCTGAAGTTCCTTTTAATAAATCTCCTTTATCGTCTTTAAAGGTTGCTAAATCTATATTTCCAATTTTAATAATTTCATCTCCAGCCTTTAAACCTGCTTTATCGGCAGGATAATCTTTATAAGGCTCAATGATAACCAATTTATCTTTAAGTGTCTTTACACGTGCTCCAATACCTGTATAATCGCCTGTATTATTAATTCGTGCCGCTTCTACATCTTGTTCGTTCATAAACGTAGTGTACGGATCCAAATCTTTTAACATGCTCTTTATAGCGGTGTCCATTAAATCTGCCGGATTGGTTTCGTCGACATAATTCATGTTTAATTCTTTATAAAGCGTGGTGAAAATTTCTATTTGTTTCGCGATTTCAAAGAAATCGTTCTGAAATGCCGTGCTCGAAAAAAAGATAGTTAACGCTAAAACAGGAATAAGAATCTTCTTTTTAAATAATGTTTTCATGTGTAAAAAGGTATATTATACTACAAGTTTTCGGTTTCAGATTTTATGAATTTTTTAAATAATGTGATCATTTTTTTTTCAACAAATTCATACTTAGGCAGGTCTTTACTGGAATACATAATCATGAATGCGTATTGTCCTGAAACAGTAGCCAAATGCTCATTTTTATTCAGTCTGTAGGCTTCTCTTAATAAACGTTTAACACGGTTTCTGTCTACAGCCAATTTAAAATTTCGCTTACTTACAGAAACTCCAGTTTTTATTGAAACGTTGTCTTCAAAATTAGTTTTTACATAGACTAATCGCAACGGATATGCAGATACAGATTTTCCTTCTGTAAAGAGTTTACCTATTGTAATTTTACTTTTGAGTTTTTCGGTTTTACCGTAAGTTTGCTTCATAAAATTAAATCTCGGAACTGTTTAAAATAGTTACGCCGCGTTGTTTTAAATCTAAAATAGCATCCTGATAAACAGTTTCAGAAATATAACGTGTAGCATCTGTAATATAGTATGTTTTAAATCCTAAACTTTGGGCATCTTTAGCCGTGAAATAAACACAGTAATCTGCGGCTAATCCACAAACATAAACTTCTGTAACCTTCATACTTTTTAAATACGCCTCTAAGCCGGTATGCTGCCTTTTATTATTATCGAAAAAGGCACTGTAACTATCTACAGTAACGGTCATTCCTTTTCTAAAAATAGCAGCTACAGCATCTGTATTTAATGAAGAAGAAAATGCGGCACCAGGAGTCCCTTGTACGCAATGATTTGGCCATAAAACCTGATCTTGACCTTCTAACTGAATAACATCAAATTCATTTTTATTAGCATGATTACTTGCAAAACTGGCATGATTTTCGGGATGCCAATCTTGAGAAGCTACTACCAAATCGAATTTTGATTGTAGTGTATTAATTAACGGAATAATCTGGTCTCCTTTAGGCACAGCTAGTGCGCCATCAGGTAAAAAATCGTTTTGAATATCTACTAGAATAAGGGCTTTCATTACGAATCTAGTTTTTCTTTTTTTAATTGATCTCTAAGTTGTTCTAATTCTGGACTTAATCCAACTTTATAGACATGCGGATTAGCGAAACGTTTATGTTCTACAGGTAATTTGGATAGATTTTCTTCCGCAATTTTAACCAATTCCGCTGTGGTTTTCTTAGTGTGTACACGTTTTCCATTAATCATAACATCGTGTAATAGCGGTTTAACCGAAGTATATTCTATTGGCATGCGTTTATGCGTTTCGAACGGATGTGCCATAGTTTTTGGTGTTTCTAAATGATCTAATGTAATCGCATCTGCAATATATTGACCATCTTGATTCATATAGCGGTAGACTTGCTTTTTACCCGGAAAATTCATCTTTTTTAAATTTTCAGAAATTTTAATCCGTGGTGTATCATTAAAACTGCACAGTTTATAAACACCGTCTAGGGCGCCATTGGCTTTACCAACAACTAAATTGGTTCCCACACCATAAATATCTATTTGTGCATGTTGTTCCTTTAAACTTCTTATAACATGCTCGTCTAATTGATTAGAGGCTGCAATTTTTACATAATCTAATCCAGCTTGATCCAGTTGCTTTCTTGCGGCATTAGATAAATAGGCTAAATCTCCACTATCAAGTCTAATTCCGAGTAATTTTTCGCCACGAGACTCCATTTCTTTCGCCACAATTATGGCATTAGGAACACCTTTTTTTAAGGTATCGTATGTATCTACCAATAACACACAGTTTACTGGTCTCGTTTCTGCAAAATCTCTAAATGCTGTAAGTTCGTCGTCGTAACTTTGTATAAAGGCATGCGCCATTGTTCCAGATACAGGAATATTAAACGCTTTTCCAGCCAGTACGTTAGACGTGTAATCGAATCCGCCAATATAAGCCGATCGCGATGCCTGAAGTCCTGCAAAACCTTGTGCACGACGTAAACCAAATTCGGCTAAACTTTTATCTTTTCCAGCGATGTATCTAATCCGGCTTGCCTTAGTTGCGATTAGAGATTGAAAATTAAGACTATTTAAAATGAATGTTTCAATAATCTGACATTCAATTATCGAACCAGAAACGGTTAATATTGGACTAAATGGAAAGACAACTTCACCTTCAGACATGCTTTTAATATGTCCCGTAAATTTAAATGTTTTTAAATAGTTGGTGTAATTAGAATCAAACCCTTGAGCTTCTAAATAACTGATATCATCATCGGAAAACGATACATTCTCTAACCAATCTAAAGCCTCTTCCAATCCGCAAAATAACACGTAACCTCCTTCAAAAGGATTCTTTCTAAAAAAATAATCGAAGGTGGCCCTATTCTCATGTTTATCTTTTAGAAAATAAGATTGCCCCATGGCAAGTTGATATAAATCGGTATATAAAGCAGAATTTAAATTCATATTGATGTTCTTAATTGTCTATATTTTAACCTAATATGGGTTAATATACTTCTTAGAGACGTTAATATTTTGTAATATCAAGACTTAAAAGCAAAGCGAAATCTGGTATATTAATATATAAAAATAACGCATGTTTTTTACAAATGTAAGCACATGCGTTATTAATTCTTAAAAACGAAAGTTTTATTCTTTCGTGTAAACGTTATTTTCTTTATCAATATCGGCCATTAATTCTTTAGGATCTATTGTAAGATCTTTAATATCTCCTCTAGATTTATTAATGGTAAACGTGTATGTTGGATAAGCCCAAGCCCAATCTTTTAATTGTGTTCTGTCTCCTGTTGCTGGTTTTTCACCACGCATCATGGTTAACGGAATGTATAATTGTTCTGACGTACCATCGGTATAGTTTACTTCAATATCTAATGGCATTGGCATTAATCCGATACGCTCTAAAGTTACTGTTGTAGTATTTCCAACACCAGCAATAGATTTAATGGCATAATCTATTGTATTTGTAGTTTGCGTCCAGTCGGTTAAATACCAATCTAATTCTAAACCAGATACTTTTTCGGCAGAACGTATAATATCGATAGGTCTAGGATGTTTAAATGAAAAATCTGTAAAGTACTTTTTAAGGCTGTTCTTTAAATTATCTTGTCCGATTACATAGCCTAATTGTGCTAAAAATACTTCCCCTTTATTATAAGCGGCAATACTATAAGCCATATTACAATCGTAACGATCGGAATGTGTAGACTGCGGTTGTTCTTTACCAGATTTTACTAAATAGTAATACCCTTGGTATGCTCTTTCTGAAGGATTTTCCTTTCCTTCTTTCATAATTACATTCATGGCTTGGTCACTAATATAACTTGTAAACCCTTCGTCCATCCATTCGTGTTTAGACTCGTTTGAAGCTAATAAGAACTGAAACCATGTATGCGCTAATTCGTGAGCTGTAACACCTACTAAACTTCCAAATTTACGCTCTCCAGTAATTAATGTGCACATGGCATATTCCATACCACCGTCTCCACCTTGAATTACAGAGTATTGTTCGTATGGGTACTTCCCTATTTCTGAACTAAAATATTGCATAAGCTCGACCGTTTTTGGTTGAAGCTTCTTCCAGTTTTCTTTAATAGCTGGATTGTTTTTATAGAAGAAATGTAATAAAGGTCCGTCTGGTACTTGCATGGTATCGTGAATATATTCAGGATCTGCAGCCCAAGTAAAATCGTGTACATTAGGTGCAATAAAATGCCAAGATAGTTTATCTCCATCTGTCGATTTTACAGGACCCGTTTCATAACCATGACCAATGTCGTTAGGGTTTTGAAGGTAACCTGTTCCTCCTATTGTATAATTTTTATCGATATTTATGGTAACATCAAAATTACCCCAAACGCCGTGAAATTCTCTTCCAATATACGGATCTGCATGCCATCCTTCGAAATCGTATTCTGCTAATTTTGGGTACCACTGCGTCATAGATAAAGCAACACCTTCTTTGCTATTTCTTCCAGAACGACGAATTTGAAGCGGAATTTGCGCATCGTAATCCATATCGAAGGTTACTTTTTCTCCTGGCTGAATTGGAGATTCTAATTTTACCTCCAGAATAGTTCCTACAGTTTCGTAAGCAATAGATTTTCCATTCTGTTTAAGAGACTTTACCTTAATGTAACCTGTTTCCTCCGGTTTTAAAGTTGATATTCTACTTTTTCCGTTCTCCATCATTCTTCCATCTGGATCTTCAATACTTTGTAAACGGGCATCCATTTCACTTCCTGGTTGAAATGCATTTAGAAATAAATGATAATATACACTTGTTAACACATCTGGAGAATTGTTAGTATACACTATTTTTTGAACGCCTTTATATTGATAGGTTTCTACATCCATATCAATATTCATAGTGTAATCTACATGTTGTTGCCAGTATGTAGGATCTGTTTTAGAATGTGATGTACTATTACTTATAGTCTCCGAAGATTTACAAGATGTAAGCACTACAAGAAGTACAAAAAGTGAATAAAAAATTTTTTTCATATTGGATAGAGTTTAAATAAAAAACCTCATCAAGTTTTAGTTGATGAGGTTTCAATTAATTAAATGTTTTTATTTTAATTTCGAAGCCATAATTAATGCGTTATACGCATTAACCATTTTACCTGAAACAGATAAATTTGTAAATGATTGTTCGTTGCTAGCATCTCCACCAACAACTACTTTAATTTTAATAGGTAATCCAGAATCCATGATTACACGCTTCACTTGAGAAGCAGATAATTTAGGATATTGAGAACGGATTAACGCAGCAACACCAGCAACTGCAGGAGATGCCATAGATGTTCCTCCTTTGGTATCGTATTTATCGCTACCAGGTACCGTAGAGTAAATTTCTGCTCCAGGAGCAAATACATCTACATTAATTTTACCATAGTTAGAGAAACCAGCCACCATTTCTGGTCCGTATTTAGGAGCTAATGCACCAACAGATAAAAAGTTATCTGAAATTTCTGGTCCGTTGTTAGTATTGTCTGTTGGATAGTGATGTTTTTCTTTATCTAAATCCATGCCTTCATTTCCAGCAGCCATAACTAATAATACGTCGTGATCTGCCGCATATTTAATAGCATCTTGTACCCAGTCACTATGTGGCGAGTAGTATTTACCAAAACTTCCGTTAATAACTTTAGCACCATTGTCTACAGCATAACGAATTCCTAAAGCAACATCTTTATCGTATTCATCTCCGTTAGAAACAACTCTTAAGCTCATAATTTTTACATTATTTGCTACACCATTTGCTCCTAAACCATTGTTACGTTCTGCAGCAATTATTCCTGTAACGTGTGTACCATGACTTTCAGAATCTTCAGTTGGCATTACGTTTCCATTTCCATAACCAATATCGGTTAAATCATCGATATCATCGCCTGTTTTTCTACCCTCAAATTTCATATTAAGGTTATAGTTTAAACGATCTGAAATGCTTTCTGCTCCATTTTTCAATTCTTTTTTAGCTGCACTTATATCATCAAAACCAAGACCTAAAATATATTTAGCCATGGCTGTAGCTGTTGCTAACTCTTCGTTATCACCAGCGGTAATACTTTCAAGATCGGCTAAGGTATAGTCGGTTTTGTTAAGTTTAGCAACTATAGTTTCGTCTGCACCTTTCAATTGTTGTAATAATTGATCGTACTGTGTTTTATAGTTAATAAATTTACCGTACTCCTCGTCGTATTCTTTCTGAGCTCTTTCGTAATCAGGGTTAGAGGTGTCTCCACTAGCTAGTATACGTACAAATTCTAATTGTTCTTCGTAAGTATCTCCTAAAAAGTTCCACCCGTGAATATCGTCTACATATCCATTTTTATCGTCGTCTATACCGTTACCTGGAATTTCATCTTCGTTTGTCCAAATAACACCATCTAAATCTTCGTGCTCAATATCTATTCCGGAATCAATTACTGCAACAATTACAGTTTTTCCAGCATTATCTTTAATAATTTCTGAGTAAGCTTTATCGACACTCATACCTGGAATTGTATCGGTAATAAGGTCTAAGTGTCCCCAATTGTGTTGCTCTGTTTCAGTTAAATCTGAAACTTTTAATGGCGCAGTATCTATATTCTCAATAGGTGTAGATAATACTTTTGCTCCACCACCACAGCTCGTTAAAATAGTTGCAGCAAAGGCAGAAATTAGAATAGGTTTAATAAAATTCATGAGTTATTTGTATGTTAATTAAATATATCGTTGCACGTAAACGTATCTTTTAAACGCACACCTTTTTCTGTGTGTTGAAGTGTGATAATTTCGTTATGAGCATCGTGCTCCAAAAATAGGTAATAATTATTATCAGCAGCTTGTTTTAAAAACTTTTCTTTCTCGCCAAGGGTTATCAGCGGTCTGGTGTCGTAACCCACCACATAGGCCAATGGAATATGTCCTGCAGTTGGTAATAAATCGGCCATAAATACTATGGTTTTATCCTTGTATTTAATTTGAGGAATCATTTGTTTATCGGTATGGCCATCGACAAATAGTATATCGAATCCCAATTCGCTATTTTCTAAGATATCGGTTTTTGGAAGTCCTGTAAATTTTAATTGACCACTTTCTTCCATGGGAATAATATTTTCTTTAAGAAAAGAAGCACCTTCTCTAACGTTGGGATGAGTGGCCCAAGCCCAATGGTCTTTATTGCTCCAAAAATGAGCATTTTTAAAAGCCGGTTCGTAACCGGTTCTGTCTTTATTCCATTGAATACATCCTCCAGAATGATCAAAATGTAGATGTGTTAAAAAGATATCGGTAATATCATCTCTATGAAATCCATATTGTTTAAGTGATGCATCTATAGAATGGTTACCCCAAAGCGAATAATATCCAAAAAACTTATCAGATTGTTTGTCTCCCATTCCAGTGTCTATTAAAATAAGCCTGTTACCATCTTCAATTAATAGAGATCGCGCGGCGATATCAATTAAATTATTTGAATCTGCCGGGTTTGTTCTTTGCCAAATGGTTTTAGGAACTACGCCAAACATAGCACCGCCATCTAGCTTAAAATTACCAGTTTCAATGGGATATAATTTCATGGTTTATAAATTTTTCAGTGTAAAGTTAAAAAGAGTGTAGCAGTTTTAATGAATTCTCAATTTTTATTAGCTCTTTTTTAACATAAAATAGCCTACCGGCACATTATTTAACCCAAAACTTTTATATATTCAACCTTTGAAAAAATAATACATGTTAGAATTAGCGGGGATAATCATACTAGGAATATTAGCACAATGGGTGGCTTGGAAATTTAAGATTCCGGCTATTTTACCTTTAATTCTTATTGGATTATTGGTAGGGCCGTTTGCCGCCGAATTTTTCTCTGACGATGGCTCTAAATGGATAGAACCTATTTGGAATGGGAGAGAAGGTTTATTTCCAGGAGAAAGCTTGTTTTATTTTGTGTCGCTGGCCATAAGTATTATTCTATTTGAAGGTGGCTTGACTCTAAAATTAAGCGAGATTAAAAATGTAGCACCGTCAATTACAAAATTAATTACCCTTGGTGCAGCCGTAACGTTTTTTGGTGCGGCCATTGCGGCGCATTATACGTTTTACTTAAGTTGGGAAATGTCGTTTTTGTTTTCCGGATTAATCATTGTAACCGGACCTACGGTAATTACACCCATTTTAAGAAATATTCCGTTACCTAAAGATGTTTCTGCCGTGTTAAAATGGGAAGGTATTTTAATTGATCCTATTGGAGCATTAATTGCCGTTTTGGTATTCGAATTTATTAGTGTAGACGCTGGAGGTGAATTTACTAAGCGGGCTTTTATTGAGTTTGGAAAGATTGTATTATTCGGATTCTCTTTTGGATTTACATTTGCACATGCTTTAAACACGATTATTAACCGAAAATGGATTCCTCATTATTTATTAAATGTGTTTGCCTTAGCATCTGTTTTAGGTGTTTTTGTATTATCAGATTCTTTTGCGCACGAATCGGGACTTTTAGCCGTGGTTGTTATGGGAATGGTACTCGGAAATTCTAAATCGGCTTACTTAAAAGAATTACTTTATTTTAAAGAATCGCTTAGTGTTCTGTTAATTTCAATCTTATTTATTTTATTGGCTGCCAATATTAACATGAGCGATTTGTTACTTATTTTTAATTGGAATACAGCTGTTTTATTTGCGATTGTAGTCTTTATTATTCGTCCGATAGCCGTGTTTTTAAGTACGTATAAATCGACTCTAAAATTCAATGAAAAACTATTTATTAGTTGGGTTGGACCACGTGGTATTGTAGCGGCAGGTATTGCCTCCTTATTTGGTTTAAAATTGGCTAAAAGTGGCGTTCCAGATGCCGAATATATTACCCCATTAGTATTCATGATTGTGTTGGGAACAGTATTATTAAATGCCACAACAGCACGTATGTTTGCCAAGCTTATTGGTGTATTCTTGAAAAAATCTGAAGGTATTTTAATTGTAGGAGCTTCTAAGCTTTCTCGTCTTATAGGTCATTATTTAGAAGAAAACGGACGACATGTGGTGTTAATAGATAGTAACCAAGAAAATATTAAGAAGAGTGAAGAACTTGGATTAGAAGGGATTAATACCAATATTTATTCGGATACCTTAATGGATAATATCGAATTAAACGACGTCGGGTATCTTATGGCATTAACCGCAAGTGCCGATATTAATACGTATGCTATAAATAAATTTGGTGAACAATTTGGTGAAAATGGATCGTTTAGGTTATTAACAGCCGACGAAATGAGCAATAGCGATAAATTACCGAGAGAAGGTTTATTTGCGCAATCCGATGATTTTAATTCATTAAGTGAAGTCGCTCGTAAATTTCCAGCAGTTAATGAAATTGAAATAAAAGACAAATCTCACTTTATAAGCCTGTTAAAAATTAGCGATGCCGACGCAGATATTATTCCTATTTTTATTAAAAACAATAAGGGTGTGCTAGATATTATTTCGGCTTCAAATAAGGAGAAGCATATTATAGAACCTGGATTTAAATTAGTGTACATCGGAAAACCTTTTGATGTTGAGAAAATGTAGGATTTAGTACAAGATGTTATAGTAAAAGAGATAATGTTTAATACGAAGTATTAACGGAGATTACTGCTTGTTTTGTAACATGTTGTGAGTAAATAAATAGAGGTATTTAATGAATGCAAGTAAAATAGATATTCTTAATATCTTTCTCATATTTATATCATTATTTATTGCTATTAAAATTCCTTTTGAACTGTTTATATTCTCTTATGCCGCTTTAGGGCCTTTACATTATCTTACAGAAATAAATTGGCTCCATCAAAAGAACTATTTTATATCATCGCATAAAAATTGGTCAATTATATTAATTGTTTTAACCATCTTAATTAGCATTTATCCTATTGTTCAGTTTAGTGGTTTGGGATTAACTGAATCGGCAGAATATGTTATAAATCTATTAAAAGGGAAAACAAAACTGTTTTTATTAATAGGTTTTTTATTTGCAATAAGTTTAATTTTTTTGAAAAGCAATAAGGGTGTAGTCAGAGCTCTTGTTTTTATAATATTCTTTTCTTTTATCACCATTACCTTTTATCCTAAACCTTTTTTTATAATAGGAGCATTGCTACCAACTTTAATTCATGTTTACGTTTTTACTTTATTTTTCATTTTTTATGGTGCATTGAAATCTAGGAGTAAATATGGGTTTTATTTAGGCATTATATTATTTACCATTCCCTTTATTATATCATATATACCGGTTAAGTATTTAAACTATAATCCTTCAGAAGAAACCATTCAAACTTTTTTTAATACTGACATGATAAGTTTGAGTGAAATTGTTTCTAAACTTTTAAACGGATTTAAAGACGATAAGTTTCTTCCTTTTTCGGAATTAGGGATAAGAATTGAAATTTTTATAGCTTTTGCTTATACCTATCATTATTTGAATTGGTTTTCAAAGACATCAATAATAGGATGGAAGGATACTATTTCTAAACAGAAAGTTTTACTAATACTTTTAATTTGGGTGGCATCTGTAGGTTTGTATATCTATGATTTTAAGATAGGTTTAATTGCTCTGTTTTTTCTAAGTTATTTGCATGTTTTATTAGAATTACCATTAAACTTAATTACTATAAAAGGACTACTGTTTTTATCTAAATTTAAGCGTAATTAAAAGATTACTTTTCATAGATTGTTTGAATATTTACGTTTTAATTTCAAACTAAGACCTACCTCATATGTATTTCTGTGAAGGTTTTATCTACAATTAATTCTTGAGTTATTTTACTTCGTTCCAAAGTTTCAATGTTAATTTCTACATTATCAATTTCAATTTTAGTCATCTCAAAAGGAATCCCTATAAATTTCAATTTAAAGCGCGTATAAGGCGTTGTAAAAGTGCCTGTGGTATGTTGGTTTATAATTAATTCGTTTGCTTTACCAGTGAGTTTAAATTTACTCAAAATATAGCGTCCTTTTGTATAATCGTATCCATCATGTGCATCGTCAAATAACAGGGATTGTTCTTTTCCTAATTTGTAGCGGACTTCTAAAGTGATTTCGTCAAATTCTCGTTCGCCTACATATTGCTGAATCGGATATTTTGGAATGATGGTACCTTCTTTTATAAAAATCGGCATGGTGTCTAAATCGGCATCAACCCATATTTCTCTGCCACCATTTACCAGTGCGTTAGTCCAATGGTTATACCAATTTCCACGTGGAATATACATGCGTCTGCCTTTGGAATTTGGTTCTAAAATAGGACAAACTAAAATATCGTTGCCGTAGATAAATTCGTCTGTTCTGTAATGGGTTTGTATATCGTCTTGATCGAAGAGTACTAGCGATTTTAATATTGGTATACCTTCGTCTAAATATTGCCAAAAAGCCGTGTATAAATAGGGCAGAAGCTGGTATCGTAATTCTATAAACGCACGGACTATATCTGTAACTTCGTCGCCAAACATCCAAGGTTCTTGATCGCCATGATCTCCAGAAGAATGTGTTCTGCAAAACGGATGAAATACCCCAAGCTGAATCCAGCGTGTAAATAACTCGCCATTTGGTTGTTCTGCAAAGCCTCCAATATCACTTCCTACAAACGAAAAACCCGAAAGGGCCATACGTTGTGCTTGTACATTGGCAATCCATAAATGTTCCCACGTGGCCACGTTATCTCCTGTCCAAGTCGAGGAGTAGCGTTGCGTGCCTGCATAGGCGGCTCTAGTAATTACAAACGGACGCTTAGGGTAAGCAAATTTCTTTAATCCTTGGTAGGTTGCTCTGGCCATTTGCATGCCGTAAATATTATGTGCTTTTCTGTGGCTACACGGATTTCCGTCGTAATCGTGACGCACATCGTCCGGGAAGGTTTTGTTAGGAACTTCCATAATGGCAGGTTCGTTCATATCGTTCCAAACACCTTTTACACCTATATCTTCTACGAGTTCCTTAAATAAATCGGCCCACCAGGCTCTCACGTCTTTATTTGTGTAATCTGGAAAAACACACTGTCCGGGCCATACTTTTCCCTTCATATGTGGTCCGTCGGCACGTCTGCAGAAATAATCGTTGTCTAAACCTTCTTTAAAAATGGCATATTCTGGATCAATTTTAATTCCAGGATCAATAATAACGATGGTTTTAAATCCGTCCTCGGCTAATTCTTTAACCATGCGTTTCGGATCAGGGAAATACTCTTTGTTCCAGGTAAAACAGCGAAAGCCCTCCATATAATCGATATCTAAATAAATCGCATCGCAAGGAATTTGTAATGCTCTAAATGTTGAGGTGATTTCTTTGACTTTAGCCTCCGGATAATAACTCCATTTACATTGGTGATAGCCAAGAGTCCACATGGGTGGTAATTGATGAGGTTTTCCTGTTAAATCTGTATATTTTGAGACCACATCGTTCATTTTCGGTCCGTAAATAAAGTAGTAATTCATTTCGCCACCTACAGCCCAAAAACTAGTTACATTTTTGCGTTCATGAGAAAAATCGAAATTGGACCTAAAGGTATTATCGAAAAATACCCCATAAGACCGGCCGTGATGCAAACCGGTATAAAACGGAATGGATTTATATAAGGGATCGGTATATTTACCATAAGCGAACGAGTCTGATACCCAATTTTCGAAACGTTTCCCTTTTAGGTTTAAATGATCTGCTTTATCGCCAAGGCCGTAATAACTTTCACCGTCGTGAGAGACTTTACTCATTTTTACAATGTTACCACCATATTCGTAGCTTTCTTCCCAATGAAATCCGATCTCATCCTGACAAATTAAAGTGTTATCAACAGCATCGAACAACTTCACTTTTAGATTGCTTTTAAAGATTCTACATATCACCTTAGATGTGGTGATAATGTAAATATCCTTGGTTTCTTTAATATCTAAATAATTGTAACCTGTTTTGGCATATTTTGAAACGGCATACGAAAAATCATTTTCGAAATTACAATTTGTAGCATATCGGAAACGTAAAATACTATCTCGAACAATTGTAAGTTGGAGCACCACACCATTCTCAGTCCTAAAATGAAGTGTATCTATGTTTTTTTCGTAAGAAACGATATGATTGGGATACTGGTTTCCTTTCTGTTCTAATTCGGTATTAGTAATCATAAGCTATTAATTGGGATGTATATAAACCTAATAATTTTTTTCCAAAATATCGGTTGAGGCATTATAATTCTTTTGTGTGGAGTCCATTGCGTGCTATAAATACCTGCTAAAAACAAAAACGCATCACTCTGAAAGCGATTTCAGGATGATGCGTTTGTTATGTTAACTACTAATTTTATTTATATTTAAACACACAAATAGCTAAAGGCGGTACCAATATTGTAGCCGTAAATGGTTTATTATTCGTGGTGTTCTTTTTCACTTTAATGGCTTTAGTATTTAAATTGTTACCACCACCAAATTCTGAACTATCACTATTAAAAACTTCTACTAAACTGCCTTTTCTAGGCACTCCAATATCGTATTTTTCGTGGTAGTTCGGAGTGAAATTGCAAACAACAATAAGATCGTTTTTCTCGTCATGTCCTTTTCTAATATAAGACATGACTGCATTTTTATGATCGTCATAACTAATCCATTCAAATCCTGCCTGCGCAAATCCTTTTTCGTATAAAGCAGGTGTGTTTTTATAGAGTGTATTTAAGGTTTTTACGTAGCTTTTAGTCTGAATATGAGGTTTAAATTCTAATAAATTCCAATCTAAACTTGTTTGAAAATTCCATTCGTTATATTGACCAAATTCCGCTCCCATAAACAGTAGCTTAGTTCCTGGATGCGTGTACATATAACCTAACATGAGCCTTAAATTAGCAAAACGTTGCCATTCGTCTCCAGGCATTCTACCCAATACCGAGTTTTTACCGTACACCACTTCGTCGTGCGAAATAGGAAGCATAAAATGTTCTGAAAACGCATACGCTAAACTAAACGTAATTTCGTTTTGGTGATAACTTCTATAAATCGGATCTTTCTTAAAATAATCTAAGGTATCGTGCATCCAACCCATCATCCATTTCATACCAAAACCTAAACCACCATGTTCAACTTTATTGGTTACACCGGTAAAGGCTGTAGATTCTTCGGCAATGGTTTGTACACCATCGAACATAGAATATATGGCTTGGTTACATTCTTTTAGAAATGAAATAGCTTCAAGGTTTTCATTTCCGCCATAAATATTTGGTTCCCATTCTCCGTCTTCTCTAGAATAATCTAGATAAATCATAGAGGCCACAGCATCGACACGTAAGGCATCGACATGATAATTTTTAAGCCAATACACGGCATTACTTATTAAAAACGATCGTACTTCTGGACGTTCATAATTAAAAATTAAACTCTTCCAATCTTGGTGATACCCTTTTCTAATATCTGGATGTTCGTATAAATTAGACCCATCAAAATTTCCTAATCCATGAGCGTCTGAAGGAAAATGGGAGGGAACCCAATCTAAGATCACTCCAATATCTGCATCGTGAAAGGCGTCTATTAAGCCCATAAATTCTTGCGGTGTTCCAAATCTAGAAGTCGGAGCAAAGTAACCCGTAATTTGATATCCCCAAGACGGATCGTAAGGATACTCCATAATAGGCATAAATTCTACGTGTGTAAAATTTAATTCATTTACATAGTCTACTAAAGTTTTAGATAGCTCTGCATAGGTTAAAAAACGATCTTCTTCTACATTTTTCATCCACGAGCCTAAATGCACTTCGTAAACCGCATACGGTCTATCTAGTCCGTTTTTCTCGCTTCTATAAGACATCCAACTTTTATCTTTCCAGGTGTAATTGGAGGTTTCCCAAACAATAGAAGCTGTTTTTGGAGGATGTTCGCAACGCACAGCATAGGGATCTGCTTTTTCTGTTTTTACGTCATTAATATTGCTGGTAATGGCATATTTATATAAAGAGCCTTTACCAACATTAGGTATAAACCCTTCCCATATACCACTAGAATCCCAACGGACAAATAGCGGATGTTCTTCTGCGTTCCAAAAGTTAAAATCACCAATTACCGAGACGGATTTCGCGCTGGGAGCCCAAACCGAAAAGTAGGTCCCTTTTTCACCTTCATAGGTAACAATATGCGATCCGAATTTTTCGAATAGATTGTAATGTTTTCCTGATTTGAATAGGTTTATATCAAAGTCAGTAAATAAGCTAAAAGGTTTAACCTTTGTCATAGTAGTATGTTGTAAATCGCTTCAATATTAATTGAAGTAAAAAATATAATTAAAAGGAATTAAAGTACAAATCCTGATGGAATAATAGCTCCTTTTTTAATAACTACAATACCATCTCTAATTACATAAAGATCGGTTTCTGTATCTTCTAAATGTTTTCCTCCATTAATAGTTACATCGTCTCCAATTTTACTGTTTTTATCGATAATAGCATTGTTAATAACACAACGTTCACCGATACCAACAAGTATTTGGATGTGGTTTTTCTCGATTTCTTCTAGAGTTTCATAATAATCAGATCCCATAATATAGGCGTTGGTTATTACGGTATCTTTTCCAATACGGGCACGAATACCAATTACAGATTTTTCTATTTTTGAAGCTTGAATAATACAACCTTCAGCAATAACAGCTTCGTTTAATGTGGTTCCCGCTAATTTTGTAGTTGGAAGTATTCTTGCACGTGTATAAATACGCTGATCTTTATCGTATAAATTGAATTTAGGAATATCGTCCGTTAGTCCAATATTGGCTTCAAAGAAAGATTCTATGGTTCCGATATCTGTCCAATAGCCTTCATATTGATAACTATATACAGGGCGTTTACCAATAGCTTGTGGTATAATTTCTTTACCAAAATCGTTAGTAGACGGGTCGTTCATTAAATCTACTAACAATTGTTTATTGAAAACATAAATACCCATAGACGCTAAATAATGACGTCCTTCTTCTTTCATTTCGTCACTTACTTCAGATTCCCAACCTTTAATTAATTCACTGTTAGGTTTTTCGATAAATGAAGAAATCATACTGTTTTCATCGGTTTTTAAAATTCCGAAAGATGTCCCGTCTTTAGCATTTACAGGATAGGTAGCGACACTAATTTCGGCACCGCTTTGTATATGCTTTTCAATCATTTCATTAAAATCCATTTGATACAGCTGATCTCCAGATAGGATTAGAGCGTATTCAAAATCGTTTCTTAAAAAATGATGCATGCTTTGTCTCACGGCATCTGCTGTACCTTGAAACCAATTACTGTTAGACATGGTTTGTTCGGCAGCCAATACTTCTACAAAAGCTGAGCTAAAAAAACTAAAATGGTATGTGTCTTTAATATGTTTGTTTAACGAGGCAGAGTTAAACTGTGTAAGGACAAACATACGTTTGATGTCTGAGTTAATACAGTTTGAAATAGGAATATCAACTAAGCGGTATTTTCCTGCGATAGGAACAGCTGGTTTAGATCTGTCTTCTGTTAAAGGATAGAGTCTTGAACCTTGACCCCCACCTAAAATTATTGATAATACTTTGTTGTTCATCATAAAAAAGGATTTAATGAGTTATAGACGTTTATATATGATTTAGCTGAGGCATGCCAAGAATGGTCTATAGACATAATTTCAGATCTAGTTTGTTTAAATTTATCGGTGTAGTAGAAGGCGTTAGCACGTTCAATGGCTTCACAGACTTCTGAAACGGTTGCCGAATTATGGCAAATTCCGAATCCGCCATCTAAAATATCTTCTACCGTGTCTTTTAATCCGCCTACGCTGTTTACTACAGGAATAGTACCGTATTTTAAAGAATACATTTGGTTTAGACCACAAGGCTCTACACGCGATGGCATTAATAGAAAATCGGCTCCAGCATAAATAATGTGAGAGAGTTTCTCGTCGTAACCTATAAAAGCATTGTATTTATCACCAAATTTTGTTTTAAGGTTTCTAAGTTCGTTTTCCGTATGTTTTTCACCAGAACCCAGGAGTAAAATAGAGATGTCGTTACCAAATAAGGATTCTGAAAATATTTTAGGAAATAAATCGGCTCCTTTCTGTTCTACCAAACGTCCAATAAATGCAAAAAGGGGTCTGTTAACATCTAAATTAAATTCGTTACACAGCCATTCTTTATTGGCTTGTTTTCCTGCTTCTACCGTATCCTGATTGTAATTTTTAATTATTAAAGGATCGGTTTCTGTGTTCCAAACGTCGGTATCAATTCCATTTAAAATACCAATACATTTAGCATGCTCATTACTTAATAAGGTCTCTAGGCCATTGGCACTCTCTTTTAACTCGTCCATGTAGCTTGGAGATACTGTAGAAACAATCCAAGAACATTTTATAGCACAAGCTAAGGGGTTAATAAGATGGTTCCAATCTAATAAACCAACACGGCTGAATTTAAATTCAGGAATAAGATACACTAAATCGTGAGAAAAAGAACCTTGATATTGAGCATTATGTATTGTAAATGCTACAGGAATCTTCCTTAACATAGAATATCTGTACGATTCTTGAGCCATAAAAGGAATAAGACCGGTATGGTGATCGTGACAATGAATAACATCTGGTAATGTTTCACTCTGAGCAATCCAATCTAAAGCTGCAATTTGAAAAGCTAAAAATCGTTCTGTATCATCGGAAGTGTACACAAAATCTGAATACAAAAGCTCGGGAACGTCTACAAAGTAAATATCGAAACCTAAAGTATTATCTACTAAGGTTAAAATTCTAAAATCATAATCTGTTTCACCCATAAGAATAGTATCGTTATATACGGGCTTAAACTTATGTGTTTTAGTGAATTTGTTATTGTAGAAAGGCATTACAACTTGAGCCGTAGCTCCAAGTTCATTTTGGTATTTTGGTAGCGCACCTAATACATCTGCTAAACCTCCGATTTTAGCAATTGGATAACATTCGGCACTTAGATGAGTGATAATCATAGTTTATAAAATGGCATTTGTCCCTAAATTTAAAAATATTAATTGAATCCGTTATTATGATTTATATCTATTATTAAAAAAAAAGTTAATAGAATAAGTAATAATTTTTTTAGAATTAATTTTTATTAGAATTTTCGGGGATGGCTGGGCTATGAGCCCTGTATTTTACTGGAAATTAATTTATAGCAAAAAAAAAGACTGTCTTTTCAGACAGTCTTTTTATATAAAAATATAGTGAGTTTTTTAATCGTTTAATTTTAAAACGGCCATAAACGCTTGTTGTGGGATTTCTACATTTCCTACCTGACGCATACGTTTTTTTCCTTTTTTCTGCTTTTCTAAAAGTTTACGTTTTCTAGAGATATCTCCTCCGTAACATTTAGCGGTTACATCTTTACGTAAAGCTTTAATGGTTTCTCTAGAAATAATTTTAGCACCAATAGCAGCCTGAATTGGAATATCGAATTGCTGACGTGGAATTAATTCCTTCAGTTTTTCACACATTTTCTTTCCAATACTCTGCGCATTATCGGCGTGAATTAATGCAGAAAGTGCATCTACAGGTTGTGCGTTTAGTAAAATGTCTAATCTTACTAATTTAGACGTTTTCATACCAATAGGGTGGTAATCGAAAGATGCATATCCTTTAGAAACTGTTTTTAAACGATCGTAAAAATCGAATACAATTTCGGCTAGAGGCATATCAAACGTTAACTCTACACGCTCTGGTGTTAAGTAGGTCTGATTTAAAATCATACCACGTTTTTCAATACAAAGTGACATCACATTTCCTACGAAATCTGCTTTTGTAATGATGGTTGCTTTTATATAAGGTTCTTCAACTCTGTTTACTGTTGAAGGATCTGGTAAATCTGAAGGGTTATTTACAATAAATGGCGTATCTGGATTTTTATTTGTAAAAGCGTTGTAAGATACGTTGGGTACGGTTGTAATTACCGTCATATCAAATTCACGCTCTAAACGTTCCTGAATAATTTCCATGTGAAGCATTCCTAAGAATCCACAACGGAATCCAAAACCTAAAGCTGCAGAACTTTCTGGAAAGAACACTAACGAGGCATCGTTAAGTTGTAACTTTTCCATAGAGTTACGTAGCTCTTCGTAATCTTCTGTATCTACAGGGTAAATACCAGCGAATACCATTGGTTTTACGTCTTCGAAACCTTCAACTATATTTGTTGTAGGATTGTCAAAATCTGTAATAGTATCTCCTACTTTTACTTCTTTTGCTGTTTTAATCCCCGTAATTAGATATCCAACATCTCCAGCTTTTACACTTTTTTTAGCGACTTGGGTTAGTTTTAAAGTTCCCACTTCGTCGGCATAATATTCTTTAGCCGTAGCGACAAATTTAATTTTCTGTCCTTTTTTAATTTCACCATTAAAGACTCTAAAATAAGTTTCAATACCTCTAAATGTATTGTAAACCGAATCGAAAATTAAAGCTTGAAGCGGTTCGTTAGGATCTCCTTTTGGAGCAGGAATACGTTCAATTACGGCTTCTAAAATTTTATCTACTCCAAAACCCGTTTTTCCACTTGCATGAATAACATCTTCTGGATTACATCCTAAAAGTTCAACGATATCGTCTGTAACTTCTTCTGGATTTGCACTAGGTAAATCTACTTTATTAAGAATAGGAATAATTTCCAAATCGTTTTCTAAAGCTAAGTATAGGTTAGAAATTGTTTGTGCCTGAATACTTTGCGCGGCATCTACAATTAAAAGAGCACCTTCACACGCAGCAATAGATCGTGATACTTCGTAAGAGAAGTCTACGTGACCAGGAGTATCAATAAGGTTTAAAACATATTCTTCACCTTTATAGATATAATCCATTTGGATGGCGTGCGATTTAATGGTAATACCACGCTCGCGCTCCAAATCCATAGAATCTAATAGCTGATTTTGTTTTTCACGTTCGGTTACCGAACCTGTGTAATCTAATAAACGATCGGCTAAAGTACTTTTACCGTGATCGATGTGTGCAATGATGCAAAAATTTCTGATGTTCTTCATAAAGAAAAATATACCTGGCTTTAATCTGCAAATATAGGTGATTTACATTTGCTATTATGTTTTTTTTAAACAGGAGTTTTAATGACTAAAAAAAATATCAAATAAAAAAGTTTTTCCGTAAAAGTATTAGATTCATTTAACCTAAATTTGTAACTATCAACCTCTTTATATGTACATTAAGTTAATGCTCCTTCTTTTTTTATGCTCTTCTGTGTGTTTTTCTCAAGACATTCAGGTTTCCGGCTCTATAAAAAATGTAAATGACTTACCTATTGATTTTGCAAATGTTATTCTTACAAATTCAGAAGATGCTACTGTAGTCCATGGTACTACTAGCCAGGAAGATGGACGTTATATTTTAAATAATGTTGCGCTTGGATCCTACATTTTGGAGATTAGTTTTATTGGTTACACGACTTACAGAGCAAATTTAGAGATAGAGCGCACTACAGAAGTAGGTCCTATTGTGTTGGAAGAATCTACAGAGGAGTTAGCGACCGTAAACCTAGTATCTAATAAACCAACGTTTATAAAACAATCTGATCGCATTATATTTAATATAGAAAAAACCTCGTTAACAGAAGGAAGTGTTATGGATGTGCTAAGAAGTACGCCTGGTGTTTTAGTGATGAACGATGAAATTAGCGTGAAAAATAATACTAATATTATTTATTTAGTTAATAATAAAAGAGTGCATTTAACGGGAGAAGATCTGCAACAGTTATTAGCAGGAACAGATGCCTCTCATATAGAATCGGTCGAGGTTATTACCAATCCGTCTGCAAAGTATGATGCTGAAGGAGCGGCTGTGATTAATATAAATATGAGTAAAAATTTAATTACGGGTTACAATGGTAGTCTGTACGCAAATTATACTCAAGGTATTTATCCGAGATTTAATGCAGGGATGAATCATTTCTATAAAACAGAAAAACTAGACATTTTTGCAAACTACTCTTATGGAGAAAGTCAATTGTATCAATACAGTACAAGCGATGTTAACTTTATAGAAAATAATACTACAATAGGCACTTGGCACAGTGAAAACGATAGAGATACAAATACAAAATCTCACAATGCTAATGCTAATATAGATTATGCTTTTAACAAGGCTAATGTATTGTCTTTCGCGACCAATGTAAATGTAACGCCGTATTGGAAGCGTGAGGGATATATGGAAACGGAAGCTGTAGATTCTTCATTTAGTTCTATGAACAATATGGACGATTCTAAAGTGAACGTCGCAGCCAATTTAAGTTATGTAAACACATCTAAATCGGGAGATGTGTTTTCTGTGAATTTACACCATACCAATTATGATTACGATAGATATCAAGATATTCAATCCAAGTATTTTAATGTTAGTAATCAGCTAACAAGAAGCAATATTTTTAATTCGATGTCCGATCAAAAAACAAAAATATATTCTGCTCAGGCAGATTATAGTATGAGTTTTGAGCAGGAAATAGACTTAGAATTTGGTGTAAAATCATCGGTTATCGATTCTAAAAGTGGCTTAGATCAATATTATTTGAAAGAAAACAAGTATTGGAACGATGAAGAAAATAGCGGTGTTTTTGAATATAATGAAATTAATTATGCAGGATATATTAATGCCTCTAAAGCTTGGGAAACCTGGTATATATCTGCAGGATTACGTGGTGAGTTTACCGATGTAGAAGGGGAAATAAGCACCACTAATGAGAGTAATAGTTTCGATTATTTTAAATTATTTCCAACTTTAAATATCTCTAAAGATTTTAATGAAAATAATAGCTTGGGACTATCCTATGGCAAACGAATTGAAAGGCCTACGTACTCGTCTTTAAATCCGTTTAAATATTATTTTAACGATTATATTTATCTTCAAGGAAACCCTAATTTACAACCTACAATATCTCATTTAACCACGCTGTCTTACACTTTACAAGGGACTTATACTTTTGAGTTGTATTATCGTTACGAAAAGAATCCGACATCAGAATTAGTTTTTCAAGATAATAGTAGCAACGAGATTGTTTACAAACCTACAAATATGGAAAAATCGATCGATTATGGTTTCGATTTTTTAACGTTTAAACCCATAACGGGTTTTTGGTCTGTGTATTTTGTGAATTCTATTTTTCATACAAGAGACTACTTTACGGCGGCCCAAAGCGGGAATTCTACAGAATATAACGAAACGTGGTCTGTATACTCTAACATGATGAATTTCTTTACCTTTTTAGAGGATCGTAGTTTAAGTGGCGAAATTTCGCTGTTGTATATGGCTCCAATGATTAATGGATCGTCCGATGTGACTTCAAGAACGCAAGTAGATTTAGGAGTGAAGAAGAGTTTTAATAACGGGAAATGGGTAGCTTCGCTAAAAGCAAGTGATATTTTTAGAACTACAGATTTTACTGTTAAAAACAAATATTTAAATCAGGATAACCAGTATTACAGCCGATTTGACAACCAATGGTTTCGTTTAGGATTGCGTTATAATTTTGGAAATACTAGGTTAACTACCAATGAAAAAAATGAAAAAGAATTAAATGAACGTAATCGTTTGAATTCTGAAGGCTCACATAATTAGAGTTATTCTAATTGATTGACTTATAATGTTTTTATATCTTCTTTTTATTTAAATATTTATCTTATTTTTGAGCAACCATTTTTCATTATATGTCATTCAAACTAACATATTTATTATTATTTATATCATGCTTTTGCTTTGCTCAAGAAAATAAAATTTCTGGTAAAGTTCAAGACAATAATGGTGCTCCTATCGCCTATGCGAATGTTATTTTGGCAAATAAACAAGATGAAGCAAATATTTCAGGAACAATAACAAACGAAACAGGACACTTTGTTATCAAGAATATTGAAACCGGAACGTATAATTTAGAAATTAGTTTTGTAGGATATTCTAGTTATTCTACAGAGTTAGTTATAGATAAAGTGCTTTTCCTGAATTCTGTTGTTTTAAAAGAAATATCTCCAGAAGAGTTAGAGGTTATAGAAGTTATTGTTGAAGACGTAGATAAATAAAATTATGTATTAAATAAAAGTCGTCGAGTAATAATCTCTGCTTAATCTTTCAATTTAAATCCGTCATCTACAAAACATTAAAGAATTAGTATTTATTCCTCAATTTAAGTATTTTTGCTCACTTAAAAAATAGACTTTGGTTAAAATAGATACTATAGAACTTCCCGATTTTCCTTTGCTTTTAGCACCTATGGAAGATGTAAGCGATCCCCCTTTTCGAGCATTATGTAAAGAACAAGGTGCAGATGTGGTGTATACAGAATTTATTTCTAGCGAAGGGCTAATTCGCGATGCTGTAAAAAGCACTATGAAATTAGATATCTATGAAAAAGAACGCCCAGTGGGTATTCAAATATTTGGAGCTAATTTAGAAAGTATGCTTCAAACGGTAGATATTGTTACTGCCTCTAAACCCGATATAATCGATATTAATTTTGGATGTCCTGTAAAAAAAGTAGTCTCTAAAGGCGCTGGAGCGGGTATTTTAAAAGATATAGATTTAATGGTGAGTTTAACCGAAGCTATGGTAAAGCGCACTAATCTTCCTATTACTGTAAAAACCCGTTTAGGTTGGGACCACGATTCTATTCGGATTATGGAAGTTGCCGAACGTTTACAAGATGTTGGTTGTAAAGCGATTTCTATTCACGGACGTACACGTGCGCAGATGTATAAAGGAGATGCTGATTGGGGACCTATTGCCGATGTTAAAAATAATCCGAGAATGCATATTCCTGTATTTGGAAACGGAGATGTAGATACACCAGAAAAGGCCATGAAAATGCGAGATGAGTACGGTTTAGATGGCTGTATGATTGGTCGTGCTAGTATTGGAAATCCATGGTTTTTTAAGCAAGTAAAACACTTTTTTGAAACCGGAGAACATCTTGCTCCAATTACAATTGAAGAGCGTGTAGAAGCCGCTAGGCGTCATTTACAAATGGCTATAGACTGGAAAGGTGAGGTTTTAGGCGTTTTTGAAACCCGTCGTCACTATACCAATTACTTTAAAGGCATTCCGCATTTTAAAGAATACCGCCAGAAAATGGTGACTAGTGATGCTTCTAAAGATGTTTTTGATGCTTTTGATTTGGTATTAAACGATTTTTCCGATTATCAGTTTAAGCAATAAACTGCTTTAAATAGATTCTATTAGAGATTTAGAAATCCTTACCGAAGCAATTTTCGAAGCGATTATCCCTAATACCGATATGGTGAGCATAACTACAATAATATTAGATATTGTAATGGCAACCGGATAGGGTAGGCTTGGTGTAATCATAACCAAAGAAAACGCTTGTTGGATGGCAACAATTATAAGTCCGAGAATTAATCCCGCCATCCCTCCAAAAACAGACATTAAGCTACCTTGGTAGAAAAATATGCGTCTAATGTCTTTAACAGAAGCGCCGAGTTTGTATAGCGTACTTAGCGTTTTTTTCTTGTCTAAAATCATCATTATTATCGAGCCAATTACGTTAAATAATGCGATGATTAAAACTAAGGTAAAGATTAAATAGACGGCTAAATTTTCGGTATTCAGCATTTTATAAAGCGCATCATTTAATTGAATACGATTTTTAATGATAATATTATCCCCTAATATATTTTGTAACAGCGGTTTTACCGCGTCTTCGTCTGCATTAGGACTTAACTTAAACTCTATGGCAGAAAGCTCATGTTTCTCATAACTTAAAAGTTCGCGAGACATTTCTAAATCGGCGTATACATAAGTTTCGTTTAGAGTTTCGTTAATATCGAATAAGCCCACATTAATACACTGTATGGAGTTAAAAGCACTTTTAGTTGAGGTGATTTGGCCTGTTCCAGGTTTAGGAACATAAATAGTAACAGATTTTCCATAATCTAGAACCCCAAGCGATAAATGATTGGAAATTCCCCACCCAGTAACCATTTGGTCGGTGTTAGGTCGTAACCAGCTTCCTTGAATAATTACAGAATCTATGGCGTTTACGCGATTATAGTTTTCATCGACACCTTTTATAAAAGCCGGAAAATTTTTATCGTCGTAGGCTAGGATAACGCGTTCTTCAATAATTTTTGAGTACGAAGCAACCTCTTCCAGGGCCTGTAGTTTTTCAAACTGATTATCGGTAAGAATAAACGATTTTCCTGAAGCAGGAACCGCCTTTAAGTCGGGATCGATTATAGTAGAAAATTGTAGCGAAAAATCCTTCAATCCAGAAAATCCGGAGAGGACAATAAATAATGAAGCCGCACCAAGAATAACACCTACTGCAGCAATTATGGTAATAAAATTAATGGCATTGTTGCTGCTTTTAGAGCGCAAATAGCGTTTCGCAATGTACAGCGGAAAATTCAATTTACGATTTTTTATGATCTCCTAAAAGACCTGGGTCTTTAATAGGGTTGTCTTTTCCTTTTAAAGATTGCTCTATTTGGTCGATGTATTCTAAAGAATCGTCTACAAAGAATTCTAAATTAGGCATTCTGCGTAATTGGTGTTTTGTACGTTGTGCTAATTCGTGTCTAATTAATGGTTTATTAGAACGAATACCGACTAGTAATTCTTTTGCTTTATCGTTTGGAAAAATACTAAGATATACTTTCGCAATAGATAAATCGACAGTTACATTTACTTTAGATACCGAAATTAGTATCCCTTGCATACCGCCTTGCGTTGCTGCACTTTGAAGTACATCTACTAAATCACGTTGTAAAACTGAGCCTATTTTTTTTTGTCTATTACTTTCCATGATGCAAAAATAGTCGATATTTAAAGATTATCTTACTTTTTGATTGTAAAATTTACTTTGTGATTAAAAAGTATAATATTATTAATTCACAATGGTTTAAGGATTGAGCTGTAAATTTAGTACTCTGTAAAGATAATTTTTAAAAAAGTAATTATAAAAACACTTGCAGTATTTTAAAAATAAATGTAATATTGCACTCCAATTTTGAGGTCCTATAGCTCAGTTGGTTAGAGCACCTGACTCATAATCAGGTGGTCCCTGGTTCGAGCCCAGGTGGGACCACGTCAATAATGGCAAGCCTTTCGAGAAATCGAGAGGCTTTTTTGTTTTCATCAGTACAACATATGTACAACAAATTGCTGACCTCACAAATATAGTAAACTTTTCATTCTGTTTCATTTAGCTACTTTTTTAGTATTTTTACTTTTAATAATATTACAGCGACTATGGAAAATACAATTGATACTTCTTTCTTCTTTATTCATCGACAAATTCAAGATTTAAAAAATATTAAACTCCCTAAGAAGTTTTCATACATTATCGCTCCATTACTTCCAGTTAGTTCACTTATTGTTGGCTTAAACTATGCGTTTGATTCATACTGGGTATTTGTTTTAATAATTCCATTAATTCTAACATTTATATTGGGTCGTGCTTCTTATTATTTTTTAAATAGTCAAAATATATTTCTTATATCAAATATTTTGGAACTTTTAAGATTACCTACTATTGCACATAGAACTAATAGTGAGGATGTGTCTCACTTTTTTAGAGGTAAAATTTTTGAGATCAAGTTGAAAGAAGAAATCATTGAAGTGAATATTGAAGAAAAAGAAGTGGATAAAATTTCATTTAGCGAGGCACAATCTAATATGATAACGAAGGCTTTCAACGCTTTATCAAAAAAAATAATTAGTGATGACAACACTTTAAACGATTTTATCCAAGCGATTAAATATTCTGACTTAAAAGAGTTTGAACATATAAATTTAGAACTCGAGTCAAAACATTGCGCAGTTTTTTTACGTAGCTTTTTTATTCCCTATGTACAGCTGTTAACAAATAAGGAGCTCACTTTAAATCAAGCTTCTAAATTATTTAAATACAGAAAAAAGAATAGTTATAGACCTATTAATGCTGATTCTATATCTAAAAAACCTAGACAGTTATCAACTCAATATCAAAGAATAACGTATGAAATTCTATTAGATGAGCTGAAAAAAGTCAGTTAGGTAAATTTAATAGAAAATAAAAGTCGGTTGACCGACAAACCCTCATTTCATTTACTTTCATCTAGCTAGTTTAGCCTCATAATTCTAAAACAAAAATTATGAATAAGGTAAACATTATGCAAGAGATAAGAGATCTCAAAATGATGATTATGAGGGGGAATCACTTCCAAAAACAGATTTTTACTAAAAAAAATCTTATGGATTACACTTCTTTTTCAGAAAGTACAATCCATAAACTTAGTTCCAAAAATTTAATCCCGCATTATAAACCTACTAATGGTGCTTTGTTTTTTGACAGAGAAGAAATCGTCGAATGGATTAGAGAACATAAAGTATATTCCGATGAAGAAGTTTTGTCGAAATTCTCAAAACAGCTAAAAAAATAAAGCGTTCAAAACTCCACTTTTGAACGCTTAAATAATCTTTTATGTAACTCAAAGAGTATATGCAAATATATGCATTATACTCATTCAATATTTATTTATGGAAGAAATAAGCGTATATGATGTATCATCACGTAAGGATTCCGTGTATGATAAAATTCACGAAGAATTAAATAAACATTTCAAAATCAAGTTTAATGAAATTGCATTAGAATTTGAGATTTATGATCAAAACTCAAATGAAAAGCTTGAATTTAATGAGTCGTCCATATTGATTCATCTGAATAGGGAAAAAATAAATGTTACACCTCAAATGTTTAAGACATATTTAAGGTCACATTTTGTTAAACATATTAATCCTATTAAAAAATATTTTGAAAATCTACCGCCTTGGGATGGCAAAAATCACATCAAGCGATATGCAGGGTATGTTAATACAGATGATAATGAATTGTTTTATAAGCAGCTTCTTAAATGGGCTGTCCGTGCTATAAAAACAGTTTATTTTAATGAAGCAATTAATAAACATGTTCTAGTTTTAGAAGGTGGTCAAAGTTTTGGTAAATCTTATTATTTAAACTATTTGTGTCCACCAGAACTCAAAAAGTATTTATATACAAATTTAGGGGTAGGAAAAGATGACCGAATTAAACTTGCTAAAGCATTTCTTATAAATATAGAAGAATTAGATGTAATGGGGAAGTATGATATTAATGCTATTAAGGCACTTATCAGTCAGGTTTCTATAAATGAGCGTTTGCCTTATGGCGATAAATCTACATTGCTTTACAGGATTTGTTCATTTTTAGCTTCAACTAATCGTGCAGAATTTTTATGTGATGACTCTGGATCTGTGAGATGGATAATATTTACTGTTCTTGAAAAGCTTGATTTTTCTTATAGCAAAGAATTTAACATAGATGATTTCTGGTCACAGGCTTATCATATTTTTAAGCACGATAAAGATTTTAAATCTGAATTGACCTCGGAAGAAGTGAGAGTTAATGAAATGAGAAATGAACGGTTTACAATACAAACAGTCGAGAGTGAATATGTTTTAAAATTCTATACTAATAGTGATGACATTGGAGATTTTCGAACTGCAACCGAAATTGTTACAGAGTTACAGGTGATGGGACAGAAATTAAATATCCAAAAAATCGGTTCCGCATTAAAGAAACACGGTTTTAGTAGAGTTAAGCATGCAAAACGCCAAGTTTATGGCTACTTAGCCCAGCCTAAATTTAAAAACTCTCCTTGGGGTTTTACAGATAATGAATAAACTATAAATATACTTACCTAGTTACCTAGTATGATTTAAGTGATTGATTGTTAGTGTTTAGCTTAGGTAGGTAACTTGTTTTTAATAATGTTTTACTTACCTAAATAGGTAGCTTAGGTAGCTTGAAAAAAAGACTACCTAAGTTTTAATTAGCTTATTTGCAATATGTTGTGTTGTTTAGGTAACTAGGTAGACTTAAAATCAAATTAGAGTGAACGATATAGATAATTTAAGAAATATTCCAATGTTTCAAATTTTAAGAAGATTAAATATTGAAGCCATTGAAAGGAAAAAAGAACAATATTGGTTTAAAGCCAAATGGAGAAACGAGAGCACAGCTTCTGTTAAATGTGAAGGTAATCTGTATTATGATTTTGGAGAAGGCTGTGGAGGTAACACAATAGATTTTATTATGAAATATTTTTCTGTAGATTTTGTACAAGCTATCAATTGGCTTCGGGGTGAAGATTTTATTTTTTCTTTTGACCCGCCAATTCCTAAAAAATCTAAACAAACAAACTACTCTATAAAAAAAGTGACTGAATTAAGCAGTCCAACAATATTGAATTCTATAATGGAGAGAAGAATAAATTTAGAATTCGCAAAACGATTTTGTTGTCAAGTACATTATTCTTTTAATAGAGGAAAAGAATTATATAGTCTTGGGTTTATGAATAATTCTGGAGGCTTTGAAGTGAACTTTCCGAAAAAATACTGCTTAGGAAAAAAAGAAA
The DNA here is from genome assembly GCF_056238645.1 of Formosa sp. F44. The sequence goes on along the minus strand of NZ_JBWDLJ010000002.1, from coordinate 125,011 downwards.
TAACCACAATAAGCAATGATTTTAATGTGGTTTCTCTATTCGAATCATGGAGTGATTTTCTTTCTTATTTGACTTTAAAAAAACATATACCCAAAGAAAATTTCATCATTCTGAACTCCACTTCTTTAGTTAAAAAAGTAATTGACCTGTTGAATGATTATTCTATAATAAAACTCTTTTTAGATAATGATGAAGCTGGAAATATTGCAACAAATATTTTAACAGAAAACTTTCAAAACAAAGTTATAGACAATAGAATTCATTATAAGAACTACAATGATTTAAACGATTATTTAATGAAAACTAATACATAATGGACATCTATAAATTATTAAAAAAAATATGTTTTACCAAAGGTGGGTTCGCTCACTGCTTGGTGTTAAGAAATTAAGCAAGTTGAACAGGGGTTTCGTTGCTCTGCACCCCTATTTTCAACTTGCCCTACGGGGTTTAAAAGACTGATATTGTTTAGGTTACATTATGTATAACTAATATAACATATTATAACACTTTTATAAAAAGCACACTAACAGCTTGATTAACAATGTAAAAAAGAATAAAATGAAGAAAAAAAGCATCTTAATTAAAGAATTTCACCATAACGAATTAGTTAAAATTTCTAAGGTTTTTGGTGTTCCATATGGCGATTTAGTTCAATCTATGATCCTCTATTTTAAAAGAACGGGCATTAACCCTGTTGAAGCCATAAACGAAAACCCTGCCGCAATGGTAAAGGCTTTAGATAAGCGAATAGTTTCTTTTCTAAAAGTACAAGAACGGGATATTTTAAAACCATTAAGAACTGATATTTTCGAGTATTCTAAAGAACAAAAATCTCAAAGTAATATTATAAATACAAGAATTAATAGTTCGATTAGATGGAGCGAAGAGACTTCTGTAAAAATAGATCGAATAGATGAAAATAGAACAAATCGCATTACCAACGAACTCAGTAAAATTTATGCTGCTTTTATTAAGCAACAAAAAGCATTAACCGAGATGTCAAAATTGATAGATAAAAAAAACAAATCGGGAATAGTTAATAGGGTTAAAAACTTTTTTGAGTAATGCCAATAAGTAAACCTCATAGCACATTAGGTGCCACAAATACTTCTAGCTGTGTGGATCTAGCATTGTATCTAGAAAAAGAGAACAATGAGCTAGATCGTTTACAACAAAAAGCAATAAATAGCCTCGAAAGAATGGCTATTGAAAAAAGGAAACAATTCTTTTTTACTCACTCAAAAGACAATATTAGCACGAACGAAGTCATTTCAGCTATCGATAGTAATATTAAAAAATTAGGAAAAAAAGATGCTAAGTATTTTGCTCCAACATTAAATTTTAGTCAGCAAGAACTAAAACACATACTGTCAAGAATAACAGATAAAAAAGAAATCAAAAATATATGGGATTTAAATCAAGAGGAATACAAGTTCTTCAATTCTAAAATTAAAGCATATGCCAGAATCGTTATGACTAATTATGCAAAAAACTTTAATAGAGAAGACAAAGGTCTTAAAACAGGAAAGGATCTTGTTTACTATGCTAAGATAGAGCACTTCAGAAAATTTAAAGGTACAGATCCCGAAGTTGTAGAAGGTTTGTTTAAAAACGGAGATTACAAGCCAGGCCTACAAAGTCACGCTCATATCATTGTAGGACGGAAAGATAAAACACAACGTTTAAAATTAACACCTACAACTAAAGAACGTTCAACAACGCGATCCATTGGAGGTAATACATATCATGTTGGTTTTGATAGAATGAATTGGATTAATATGAATGAAAAAAGTTTTGATGAATTTTTCAAATACAAGCGCCCCGAGCGAGAAAAATTCAAGAATCAATACATTTTAAAAAATGGTTCTCCAAAAGAGAAAGAAGCGCTTATGAAAAAAATAGAAAAAACGATAGAAAAACTGACAAAACAATCTGTCATTAAAACTAGAGAACATGACCAAAATAATACTTATAACACACCAAAAAGGAGGGGTCGGTAAAAGTACCCTCGCCTTTAATCTCGCTAAAAATATATCTAACAGAGCTAAGGTTGCTTTAATTGATATGGACTTGCAAGGAAGTTTGTCTCAGTTGAAGGATATCGTTTCAAGTTTTGATATTTTATCCTCTATTGATAATATTGATAAGGTTGTTCAATTTGAATATGATTTTGTATTTATAGATACACCACCGTATTTATCTGATCAATTACCTAAATTAATTAATATGGCCGATTTAATTCTAATTCCGACTAAAGCTGGAGTTTTAGATTTACTAGCTATTAAAAGTACTATAGAGTTGATAGAAAATGAAAATAAAAAGGATCATGCACTTATTGTGTTTAACATGATTAAGGCTAACACAACGCTCACTCTAGACATTCAAATTGAGTTATCTGAGTATAATGTTCCAATTGCAAGAACTCATATTTCAGATCTCGTTTCATTTACGCGTTCTGTTTTGGTTGGTGGAGTAAAGAAGGATAAAAATGCACAACAACAGTTAGATGGTTTAACACAAGATATGTTACAGCGACTTGTATAATTATATAAATATGGATTTATGGAAAAAGATAATATTAGTGATTTGCTAAATAAAGTAAAAGCAAATGAGAATTCTAAAACGATGCAGAAAGTGACACCTGTAAACACAAGAAAGGGTGAAGAAATTCAATTCTCTTTCTATTTATCAAAGCAACTTTTAAAAAAGGTAAAACTAAAGGCTATTAAAGAAGACACTAGCCTAAAAAACATTATGAATAAAGCCTTAGAGCAATATCTTAAAACCTAATAAACTATTAACTATAAAAATTTATCTGTGTATCTTGCAAAAGATTTACAGATGTAAAAAATATTAACATATAAAGCGTTTAGCTTTTGATTTGGTTTTAGAAACTCGCCAGGTTTATAATCCCTCCAATATCAAAACTAAGACGCCCACGTTATGCGTGGGCTGTTCTTATTTGGAGGGAAGGTTTCTGGCGAGACCACTAAGACCAATAAGTTACAGTTCCACGCTTTTTTATTTAACGTAATTATGGAAATAAAAAACATCGAAATCGCCTATTTAAATGAATGTACTAGCATTCAAAAAGACATTGTTGATACCTATTGGAAAATTGATAACTCATTGGAGTTTCAACAAAAGCCTTTGCAGGTTAAAAACCAATTTAATTTAGAACAGTCTGAACTCACCAAAATCATACAGACTTATTCTATTCTTACTTACGACATTGTATGTAGCACTTGTGACAAATTATCTGGAAACAAAGCGACAAGTCAATCTGATTTTAAACAATCTATCGGACGCTATAAACATCGTTATTTTTCCTATAAATGTAATGCATGTGAAGAGGAAGAAATAAAAGCTCTAGCATTGAAAAAAAAGGAGGAGCAAAAAGCACTTGTTCAGAAATATGAGGATGCAATAAATGAACACAGATGGATGGATCTATCTCCATTCTTGAGTGAATTATTACATAACTGTTTATCTACGGATTTTAAAGCACTTAAAAAGGAGTATTGGTCTAAATTAGGTCAATCAAATTTTAAAAAGTTATTTCGAGGCTTATACGATTTAGCTGCCTTGAATTTAATTTTTCTTGTTAGAAATGATTGGAGTGATAGAATAGAGGATTATCAATATTTACCTCGCCTAAAAGAAGAGTTTAAATATTTTTCTCCTACTGCACCTGCTATGGAATCAACTCAAGTTAATGATACAAATAAATTACAGTTTAGGTTAACCAGTAATCCCATTAGTAATCACCCTGACAGTCCAGAATACGCTGGTGGAGTTACTTTTAAAAATAAGATTGTTTTAGAGGCTAATACTGAATACACTTTTGCACTATGGAAAAGAACTGGTAGAGATTTATATTTAACCATGATATCCACAGCGGATATTGCCCCAACTCCTAAGCAAGTTTCGTTATCCAATCACCCAATTTCACTACAAGAAGGAATTCAGGATTTTTTTGAGTCTATAGCTCCACAAGAATAACAACTTAATCTTGAATTCATCTCAATTCAAATCAAACTATTTTATAATCAATCGTTAGCCCTTTCATTTCAATAAAACCTAAACTTATTTGGACTAGAAAGCTAGCAATAAAGAAGAAAAACATGGAAAGTTTTAAGGAAGAGTATTTTAACTTGGAAATGCACTGCGACATTTTTTTTAAAAATGGAGAAAAAATTAAACGTAAAATTACATTAGCATTTTTATTAACAAAATTTTTAAATGAATTATACACGGATTTCAATAATGATTGGGATTATTTTACGGCCTATTATTCTGACACAGGAAATATCTATGGAAAAATGAAAAACACTAAATATATATTTTCTATAAAATCAAGAGAATTAAAAAAAGTAGATTTTGATTGTATAACAGAAGACAACTCACTTATTGACTGTGAATTGTTTTTAAAATCGGAGCCTTCAAACCCCAGGTATTACACTATTAACAAACAGGATTTCATAAATAATTTTGTAAAAGATATGTACGACCTACATGGAGCAGATTGGTCACATTTCACCACCACTTTTAAAGATTCAAGAGATTTGGCTTATGGTACATTTACAAATAATGCTTATTTACGGAAGCATAAAAAACTAAGTTTAAAAGGGCTATATTTAAGGAGATGTCAAATTAATAAAGAAAAATGGGAAAATAAAAAGAATAATCGTACTGAAATTTTCTACGTTCTTGTTTTTAAAAATTCTGATTTTTTAAAAATAGGACAAACATTCAGAGAAATTGAATATAGGTTATATAATTATATTTTTCCAAAATCAGATAAAGAGCTAGAATTGTATGAAGGTAAAATAATAGACTTTGAAAAATCATTCATAATACTTACTAGTAATACAAAAACAGAAATAGATAGTAATCTTAAATGTTCTTTAGAATCAATAATTATAAAGAATTTTGAAAGCTATAGATTCGAAAATAAGAAGTACAAAAACTCAAAAGAGCTACTGAAAACTGAGAGTTTTTCTGAGCTTAAAAATTACTTTGATAGCTCGAGCCATTTAAAAGCAATGTCATTATTTGAATATTCTGGTTTTAAAGATAGTCTAGAACTGAAAGCGTACAACCTAGATAAAGGCTTGGACCCAAACATACTTCGATTCTATACTAGAAAAAGTAAACCAACTATTTATCTTAAGAACAAAAACAAAACATTATAATCCGTTTTGGGGTATTGAATATTGCAAGAGCACAACCCATCCTTTTTATTTGCTACCAAGCCTTCCGTGACGCCTGCCGCTGAGGCGCATTTTAAAAATCAGTTGATTTTTTAATTCAATAAAGAAAAAATCAACTGATTTTTAAAACGGAAAACAGCAAAATCCTTCCGGAGAATTCTATACAAGTAAATATTGCGAGATTAAACATTAATTTATTCTTCTATCTTATTTTTAAACTTGTTTCTATAAACCTAACTGTAATGTATACTTATTCAGTTTTAGGCAGTAAAATTAACCTCATTTAAAGCCAAAAAAGAGCTTTATTTAAATCTATAATCATATACTTCTACATTTATATAATTATAGATTTTTATATTAAAAATTGATTTTAAAATTTAATATCATTATTTTTAAGCCTCCCTCTACTTATAGCAAACTAATTAAAAAAAACCATTATTCAAAACTGGTAAAATTAATGAATACAAACATAAACGTGTCATATTTGGACACAGCATCTACTACTAAAATTGATCAAAGAGTTTTAGATGAAATGCTTCCCTATTTTACAGAATTTTACGGCAATGCTTCTAGTTCTCATAAGTTTGGAGAAATAGCTAAACAAGCAATTGATAGGTCTAGAATACAGGTTGCAAATATTATTAATTGCGATAAAGATGAAATTATATTCACTTCAGGATCAACAGAATCAATCAACCTCGCAATTAAAGGTTATGTTGAATCCAACCAAGATAAAGGAAATCATATTATTACAGTAAAAACAGAGCATAAAGCTGTTTTATCTACATGTGAATATTTAGAAACTAAGGGCTATGAAGTTACTTATTTAGATGTAGACGAAAATGGTTTAATTTCTTTAGAGCAATTACGGAAATCCGTAAAAGAAAATACTTTAATTGTTGTAATTATGTATGTTAACAATGAAACTGGAGTAATTCAGCCAATTAGAGACATCGGGAAACTCTGTAATGATAATAATATTGCTTTTTTCTGTGATGCTACACAAGCTGTCGGCAAGATTAATGTAGATATTGAAGAAGACCAAATTGATATGCTTTGTTTCTCAGGTCACAAACTAAATGGACCAAAAGGAATAGGTGTGCTATATAAAAGAGATGGAATAGAATTGACTCCTCTAATTCATGGAGGCGGACAAGAAGGAGGATTAAGAGGAGGCACATATAACACCCCTTTAATTGTAGGATTGGGTAAAGCGTGTGAAGTTGTCTATGATGGAATGGATGAGAGTATTTCTAAAATTGAATCAATAGTAGATTATTTCATAAGTTCTTTAAAGAACATTACAAATTGTAAAATCATCTCGGAACGAAATTTACGATCATCAAACATTGTAAATATAATTATAGAAAATTTAGATTCTAATGTTTTTATAGGCATGAATAAATCAATAGCATTGAGTAATGGGTCTGCTTGTAATTCTGGATTTATGGATGGTTCACATGTACTTAAGGCAATGAATATAACTAATTACAATAACTATAATAACATAAGAGTATCTATTGATAAATGCTCATCAAAAGCAGATGTCGATGCTCTAATTCAGACATTAAGAAAAACAATTTCAATTTAAAATATGTTAAAAAAAGTTAATTGGGCTGAAGATCGAGATTATAAAACAGGTAGTGAAGATGAACCTTTACAATTTTATTTGAATGCCCTATGTAATAGCAAATCCTTTGATTTGTTGTTAGGTTATTTCAGTTCTTCGGCTATAAATTTATTATCCTTAGGCTTTGCTAGTTTTATATACTCTGGAGGTAAAATGAGGGCTGTAATAAACAATGTTTTATCCGATGAGGATAAAACAGCTATTGAAAATGGTCAAAATAACAAATCATTATCTAGTGTGTATAATCTTAATGATATAAAACAACTACATCAATCATTAAATGAGTATGGTAAGCACTTTTTTGAATGTTTCGCTTGGTTAATTGCTAATGACAAAATTGAGATAAAAATTGTTAAACCGAAAGATGGAAGAGGAATAGCTCATTACAAATCAGGAGTTTTTAGCGATGGAGAAAATGCAGTAAGCTATAAATCATCTTGTAATTTCACATATTATGGTTTTATTGAAAATTTAGAAGAATTAGAATGCAGAATGACATGGGATGATGACAGATCAAAAAGATCTGTCTATAAACAGATTGAATATTTTGAAGAAATATTTTCAGAAAAATCACATAACGTTGAATACTTGAGTATATCTGAAGTTAAGTTAGCAATTAAAAGTGAGTTTGGTGATAGAGATATAGATGAACTTTTAGTTAAGGAGAAAAAATTATTAAAGAATTGTCATAAGGACTTTAACAACCTTAAAACACAACAAGCAATCAATTCTGCAGTTGAAAAAATAGATGAATTTGTTAGACAAGAAAATTTACCTAAATTTCCATTCAAAGAGGGACCACGGAAATATCAACAAAATGCTTATTTAAAATGGATTGATAACAATCGAAAAGGCCTTTTTGCCATGGCTACTGGAACAGGTAAAACATTAACCGCTTTAAACTGTCTCTTAAATGAATACAAAGAAAATGGTTCTTATAAAGCTATTATATTAGTTCCTACATTAGAGCTAGTAGATCAATGGAAAATAGAATGTGGGAAATTTAATTACACTAATATTATTACTGTAAGTAGTAAAGAGAAATGGAAAGACAAACTTTCTTTTTATAATACATTATCAAGACTTAACACCCCTTCATTTATTGTTATTGCAACTTATGCGTCCTTCGTAAAAGAAAAATTTCAAAGCTTTTTTAAAGAACTACCTAAACAGACGATTTTTATTGCAGATGAAGTCCATAATATTGGAGCTCCTAATATCTCCAAATTATTACCTAAAATTCATTTAGAAAAAAGAATTGGACTATCAGCTACGCCAAATAGGATTTATGACGAGACAGGTAATGTTTCCATCGATTCCTTTTTCAACGATCAAGATCCTTACACTTATAGTTTTAGTATGCAAGAAGCGATTGAGAAGGAATATTTATGCAAATACTATTATTACCCACATATTGTATCGCTTACAGAACAAGAGTTTGAGAAGTATAGGGAAATATCCAAAAAACTTGCACAGTTTATAGATCCCGTAACAAAATCATTTAAAAAATGTAAAGAGGTGGAAATTCTTCTTTTAAAAAGAAAGAGAATAATTCATAAAGCAGAGAACAAGCTCCCTAAATTTAAGACAATTGTAAATAATGAGTTCAAAAAAAGAGGCAATCTTAAATACACTTTAATTTATACTCCAGAAGGGGTACTTGAAAATAATGATATTATTATGGAAGATAATTATATCGAAAATGAAGAAGATATTTTTTTAATAGACCAATACACTAAGGCTATCACAGATATTGATTTTTCAATAATGGCTAGGAAATTTACTTCAAAAACAAAAAACAGAAAAAGTGTTATAAATCAATTTTCAGAAAGTGATTTACATGTTTTAACATCTATGAAATGTCTAGATGAAGGTGTTGATGTACCTCGAGCTGAATTAGCTATTTTCTGCGCTAGCACAGGAAATCCTAGACAATTTATACAGCGAAGAGGAAGAGTATTAAGAAAATCCGAAGGAAAACAATTTGCCTATATCCATGATTTAGTTGTGATACCAAAATTTGAAATGGACAAAAACGATGAAACCTTCAATATTGAAAGATCCTTTATTTTAAAAGAAATGAAGAGAGTAGAAAACTTTTTTTCACTGGCAATTAATAAAGCTGAAGTATATGAAAAGCTCTCTGAAATCTGCATGCATTACAACATTAGTCTTTATGATATAAATAATGAAAATTAAAAAAATTTTAAAATGAATAAAAATAAAATTTTTAAAAAATTTGTAAGTCACGAACTTATAAAAGATAAATATCAACTAGAAGAAAGGGATATACCTAACAATGTAACAAGAGCATTAGTTTCAGAAATTCCTATCATAAAAACTATAGCCATATTAGTTGATGAATTGGAAAATAACCAAGGAATTAATGACATTACTCTGTACAACAAAATTAGCATTTACTTAAACAAAAACATTTAGTCATGAGAATTAAACAAGTTGTATTAACAAATTATCAAAGTTATTACGGAAAAAATGTATTTGACTTTGTTGAAGGTGTAAATATCATTCATGGAGCTAATGGTCATGGTAAAACGAAATTTTTTGAAGCTATTGAATGGATCTTCGATGATTATGAATCTAACTTAGAAGGACTTATTAGTCAAAAAGCAGTACATAACGAAATTAAAGAAGGTATAGATGTTCAAGTTTCTGTGAGAATGACTGTAAGTCAAGGCAATGAGATAAAAACTATTGAAAAATCATTTATAGCCCATAAAAACAATGAAAGTATAAGCATCTCTAAGCCTAGTTTAATTGGAATAAGAGAAGAAGAAACAGGTGAAAGATATCAAGTAGGTTTTCCAAAAGAGCTGAGAAGTGAAATATTTGATGAGCGTATTAGGAGATATAGTATGTTTAAAGGAGAAACGGATTTAAAAGTATTTGAAAGCAAAGATGCCCTTTCTACGCTTATAGAAATGTTTTCTGATGCTACTTACCTAAAGAATTACATACCTAAAGCTGAATATTTCGTAGGGCGTGCAGAGAATGCGGTAACTGCAGCAGGAAAAAAAAATGCAAGAGAAGAAAAACAATATGCTATTCTAAGTGAGGAAATTATAAATCTTAGAAGAGAAATATCTGATAAGGAAAAAGAAAGAAATCAGCATGAGATAAATATTGATAAAATACAATCCTCAATTCTAAAATATGAGAATATAATTGAGAATGCCGAGTCATACCAAACACTTTCTGAAAGAATTAGAATAAAAGAGGAAGAAATAAGCAAACTACAAGTTCGCGTTCGAGAATGTGAAAACTACACACAGGATTTATTTGACAAAAACTGGATATTAGTAAATTATAAACCTGTATTTGAAGAATACAAAACCAAAATTGCTAATGTATCTAAAACTAAAAGAAAGTTAGAAAATGAGTTTCAACAAAAAATAGGTGAAAAGAAAGCTATAGAAAATCTAAAAAACGGGATCATACCTTTACCGATAGGAGCACCTACTCGATCTCACATGGAAGAAATGATAGAAGCTGAACTATGTAAAGTATGCAATAGAGAAGCTCCTAAGGGATCAGAAGCTTATGAATTCATGAACAATAGACTTCAAGAATATATTGAGGCTGTGGAAAAAGATATGTTTGAAAAAAAGCAACTTTTCAAACATAATTATATTAATTCTCTAACCAAAATATCAGACTCCAATGATGAAAATATTTCCAATCTTATTAAAATGGAGTCTAAAATATCTGAAAATTTTGAATTTGTAGAAAGTAGAAAAGCAGATATTAATAAAAAAATAGAGGAGAGAGAAAAAGATGAAGCTGAAAGAGCTAAAGTAATTGGTGGTTCAAAAATAGATGTAGGAAGTGCTGCTACAATTTTGAGAGATTTCAAAGGCTTAAACACCAATATAAAAGACGAAAACACAAGCTTGAGAAGTTTAACTAACATTATAAATTCTAAAAAAGAAAAGCTAGCCGATTTTCAAAATCAAAAAAACAACTTAGATATAGCAAATGTTGCAGGTTACTTGATGAAAACTCAAGAACTTTTAAATGATGTTTTAACAATTACTGTTGAAACTACAGAAAAAGAATTCAACAACTTAGTAATTGATTTAGAAAAACAAGCTAATGAAATTTTTCAATCGACTAATGAAGGAGCATATACAGGGAAAATAAAATTATACAAATCAAAAAGGGGAAATCAAAACCAAGTTGAGTTTAAAGTTTTAGACAATTTTAATAACCCTTTTGCTCTAAATGGTGCTCAAGAGGTACTTGCTCACACTTCTTTACTATTAGCAATTTCCAAAATGGTAAAGAATGAAGCTAACGAAAGTTACCCTCTAATTTTGGACGCCCCACTTTCGACCTTTGACAGCAACAAATACCCAGCTTTCTTTAATTCCTTTAAAGAAAACACAGATCAATGTATAATACTTGTTAAAGACTTCATTAAAGAAGATGAAAATAAAAAAATCAGTATTGACAGTAGTTTTTATCAAGCCGATATTGTAAAAGATAAATCATTATGGGTTAAGCTTGACGAAAACTCTATTGAAAACCAAATTGAAACCACTAACTCTGTTGTAATAGAATTATAAATTATGGATAAATTATTCGACGAGTGGAAAAAATCCACGCCAAAATATGATAAAAATCTAGAGCACCTTTTTAAGTCATTAACCAGAAAAGGAGGAGGAGCGGAAACCGATAGAGAAGATAAAGGAAAAATATTCAGTAACAATTACGAGTTGTACATCTATGCATTTTTCTTAGGGTTATATAATAATAAATATGAAGAATTACCAGAAACTGCAGAATTAAAAGATTTCAGTCATGCTATACAGTATTGGGGAAGCACAAAGAGCGCTCTAAGAAATGATTTTACCAACATACAAGAGTATCTTTTCATGGCTGTAATTGCAAAAACTGAAGGCATTGAAGATGATTTGATAGAGCTCGACAAAGGGAAAAAAACAGTCGAAGCTATTAAGAAACGTTTACATGTTACTATGCAAAACTATACAAACGGAGGCTTACTTCTTTTGGAGAAAAAAATACAAGAGGAAAAATTAGATATAACTATAGGAACAAGCATGCTTGATCTTATTCTGCAGTCTAAACAGGAGACAGAAAACATATTGAGTGAAGCCTAGCATTAATAGTCATGGACTAACCTTAAAATAGGTTGGTCCATTTTTTATTTTCAAATAAATCCAATAATTCGAAACAATAATGGACATTGATGAGTTTGTAGACAACTTAAAAAGAGATAAAGCACGAGGAGAACTAGCTCCACATCAAATTATTTTATTACTTTCTTTACATAAGTTATATTTAGAAAATAAATCTAATGTAATTGAAACAGACGATTTAATGGATGCTTTTAATGTGACCTGGAAAGAACATCAAAATAGTTTTAAAACTAAAAACAATAATATAGGAATGCCTTTAAAAGCATTTGTGAATAGAGGGTATTTAGAAATTGATATAAATGAAGAAATCAATGATTTTAGGAGTAAAACAGAGTTAATAACTAAAGTAATTCAAATCAAAATTAATCAAGTTTTATTGGAGCTATTTAAAGATATTGAGTTATCTAATTATTTAAAAATGAGAATAAATACCTAGAACCACCTATGATTTTAGTTAATAAGATCATTAAGTTTTAAAATTTTAACCTTTCCAATATCTGCACTTACTTTTTTTATTTTTATTAGTAGACTATCTTCTTTTTGGTTATTATCTAACTCAAAAACAGAAAAATATTCCTGAAGGATATTTAAAATATCATTGCATTTTGATTTTTTACCAACAAAAAAATTATAATACTCCATTATTTCGTTAAATTCATAAATATCAAGTTGGCGAATTAATTCGTTTAATTTTAATGCTATTTCTTTTTTAGATTTTAAAAATTGAGCATCAATTTTTTCACTTCTGAATTTTTGTAATTTCTTTTTTAATAAAACTACTTCAGTTGCATATTGAGAATAAAGCTCATTCAATTTATTTTTTAATTGATCATCTGTAAAATTTTCATCTAACCAATAAAGTAATATTATAAAATCAACTGAATCCCTGATTTGTCCTATCTGTTGATCATGAAAAAAATCAGCAAAATCATTTTTTGCAGGATAGTCATCTGTGTAAAATGATACATTTTTAAAATTATTTCTACTTAAGAATAATGCCTGTCCTGTTGAATATAATTCACCATTTTTTCTTTTCGTGTAATTAGTTAGACTCTTTATTCTATCAAAATAATCATCTCCTAAATCATCTAATAAATCCTGATTATTATTCTTCTTACCCCGATAAAAGGTTAGCTTTTGTTCAATTTCTTTTTTAATTTCTTCTCGTTTAGCTTTGTCAATATGATTAGAGCCTAATTCTCTCCATGGCTTTACATATACATTGTTCCGTATCTCGGTAAAAACTGAATCATTTATATAAACATCTAACTTTTTGATTTTTTTTAATAAAAAGTCATTATCATCAATGTGAATAAGATTAATCACAGTACAAGCATCTAATAAGCAACAAATACTATTCATTCGTTAATTCTTATCCCATAAAATTTCAGATTTATATTCCTCAAAGACTTCCATATTAATTGGACACTTTCCGTCCATATCTGAAAGCTCTAATAACAAAGATAAAGACTCGTTAAATCTTCTAAGCGAAACATTACCTTGATCGCTAATTAGTGTATCTATAACACTTTCATCAAAAGGAAAATATAAATTATCAGCAGAACCTACTCTAAAATGCTTTAACAATTCCTTTAAATACTCCTTAAAATCATTAGAACTCGGAAGATCAAAACTTATTTTTTCCTTTATTCTCGATTTAACACTTTCATAAACATAAGAACCTAAATCCTCTTCAGTCATTAATGCCGATAATGTTAAATTTAAAAAAAGCAATAAGTTATTTGGAGTATTATCCAATAGCTCTCTAACGAAACTATTAATTTTATCAATACTAGAGTTATTTAGAACCATTATATCCTCAAATTCATCTATCCAAATTATAATACATGAGTATTTCTTTTTATCGTAAGTTAAACATGAAAATAATCCTGCTAGTACTGCGGAATAATCATTATCTTCTTTCAAAGATCGTAAAATCCCATACTCATTTAGGCTTTTTAAATCCGTAGCATTCATATTCCCATATAGATATTTCTTTATATTTAGATGACCTACTTCTGTATTAAACAATGCTTTTAATACATTCTGAATATGAATATTAGATCCTATTGAATCAATATAGGATTTAATGTCACCTGATATATCATGAAATTTAGTTCTTACCTCTTCTATATTTAATTTGTCAATAACAGACATGTATATACTATAAATAGGATCTTTACCTTTTGGAAGAGAAATTACCATTGAATAAGGTATAGGTCTTCCTGCCTTATCTCCTATAGTTTTCAGTTCTTCTTTTTTGTTAAAAAATCTGGCGGCATGAGTTTTACCGCTACCATACTCTCCCCAATTTAATACTAGAGTAGAATTAGGTATTCTAATACTTCTTTCTATTCTTTTTTCAAATTTTGTCTTAACATCGTTGAATCCAGCCCATACCAATTCATCTGGATTAATAGATGGTGTTAATCTGAATGGATTAGTTGTTAATTTATAAGTGTCTTTAAAATCTGCCATATTACTTCTTTAATTGGATATAACCATCCCTATATTGCTCTTGATACTTAAATATAAATATATCTTGATCTTTTTCTGACAATTTGTTTAAAATAAACTGATATCCGACTTTTATATCATCATTCAAATATAGCATATATTTAGTGTAATTCGCTGCTTGTGAAAAAGTAACTCTATTCGGTGCAAGGGTTTTAAATAATCCAAAACTCTGTTTAATGTATCCGTACATTTTATCCAAAATGAATTCAGCATCAATAGGGCTATTGGTTTCTGAATTATTGTAACAATCATCAAAAATATGAACCATAAATCTATCAAGAAAAGAATCGGGTGATATTACTTTTTTAGTATTTATGTCGTTCCATATAGATATATTTTCGAATAGTTTATCGCCTATCTTAGTTATTTCTACATTATTTTTCCTGTCTAATTTGATTAAGTTTAAATCTAACATCCAATTTAGTCTAGGCATTATCACATGTTCTAAATATTTCTCTGGTTTCTCCCAGTTCAAAATTCTTTTCAAAACCGTATTAATTTCATTTGAAACCTTTCTATTCCTGTTAAAACTATTAAATTCTTTTAATTGATTTATAAGTTTATCTTTATAGACGCTTATTATATCAATATAAGATGTTCTTTCATTGATATAAATAACTTCTAATAAATTACTAAAGTAGAAATAATCATATTTCAATATATTTTCTAAAAAAAATATCTTATCAAAATCACTTAATGAGAACACATTTGAGTTTTTGGGCAATTCAGAATGAAGCACTTGGTAAACTTTAAGTTGCTTACCACTAGAATAAAAATTGTTTATTTTATTTATGAAATCGAAATTTACTGCCGTATCTATGTATGGCTTAGCAGAAATACCTGTTTTTGTTACTTTTATTAAACCTTTTGAATTTTCATTAACAGTTAATTCTTGAGTAAAATTCACACTAAAAACCTCAAATTTTCTATTGATTGTTACTGCCGTTACTTTTTTATTTTCTATAAATGATGATACTAACTTAAAATACCCTAACCTTCTAACTTTTGTATTAGTTGACATAATCCTTAGTTCATTTGAATCTGGTATTTCTTTTTTCAAAACAAAGAATTCCCTATAAAATTTTGGGTTTTCCGAATCATCAAACTCATTAAAAACAGATAGATATTCTAAAAATTCTTTATTTAAAATGTAATTTTCATTAAATTTAATAGTGTAAAAATATCGTTCAAAACCACATAACTCATCACCATAATCAATATATAATTTATACGAATCTATAGAATCCGAAAAGGCTTTATTTATTGTTCTAATTAAAAAATACATTCTTTTGGATAATGAAAAATATTCATTACCAAATTCTCGATCTTCAATGTTTTCATAATCTATTATTTCAATACTAAATATACTTATAGCATTAACGATTATAATTCTAATAAAATCTTCATCAATTAAATGAAAAGATATATCGTCGATAAATGGCAATAAAGTGTCTTCAACACCCATTTTTATAGTATAACGAGAAAGTTCAAAATATAAATAACCTTCATTGTAATATGACTGGTCAGATTTATCAAGTAAAAGAAATAATGAATTCATATTTTATATAAAACAACTAGCACAACCTTCACCTTCAGCTTCTAATATCTCATCCTGCCAAGACTGTCCGGTTCTTGATTTTTTCTTTTGTCTATTCATTCTTAAATAGTGTTCTTTTTTAATAGATGCTACACGTTCGGGTTTTTCTAAGTCCTCTAGACGTTCCGCCATCCAGCTATAACCTTCTTTTTCGTATTCAATAGCTTTAACGTATAATTCAGGATGCTGTTCTAGTAACCAAACCCACTCTATCTTTTGTTGATAGAAACAAAAAAAACAACCAGATCTACTTCTAGAATAGGTTCCTGTTTTAATTTCACCATCAATTTCAACTTGATATTCAATTGGCTTGTAATATGCAGGCACACCTACTCCAGATTCTACTAAAATTTGAAATACATCGTCTAGACCAATAATTTCATCATTATCTATTAAAGGAAACTCATCCAACTTACCAATTGGGTAGTCGGTTGTTTTAAGGAATTCGAAAACTACTTTGTTAAACAGTTTTAAGTCTACATCCATTAAAGCATTTAGCTTTTGAGTTTGTGTAAACTTAGGAGAAATAGGTTGCTCAACATACTGCAAAGCATTATGTAGCACATTATTATTTGCGTATTCCTTGTAATATGCTTTTACCATTTCGATATTAGAATTGATTAAAAGCTTTTTTATAACATCTTCACTCCAGATGTTTTTTCTAAAAGGAAAAATAGTTTGAATATTTTCTTTCTTGGATATATACCCTTCCCTGTTTTCGTCCCCTCTAATCCCAACATAAGAAATAGTTGGCTCATCACTTACATAAGCTTCAAAAGGCTGTAATTTCATCTTATTAGTACACCATCTTGCCGTTGCAGAAGGTAAATAACCACCATACATCGCTAAGAAATGATCGAAGGGATTTTTCATAGGAGAATTATCTTCATCCATAGATTTATATAATTCTATATCTCTTCCTAAAACAGAATTAAGTCTCCCTATTAAATCATAAGTTTCTTTTAATTCTTTTCCTGTATCACAGGTATAGTATTCTATATCTAGTTCAGGATATTTCTGGCTCATATAAATAGATAACGCAGCACTATCCTTACCTCCTGAAATACCCAATAAATGTTTTACTTTCGCCATAATTAAATATTCATTTCTTTAGAAAGTAGTTCCACTAGAAGCTCTTTTCTCTTAGTTTCATCTAACTCACTAATCGTTTCACTAATTTTATTTTTAATAGACGTAAATTTCTTAGAAGCCTTAGTGTTTACAACCAGTTTATTATCGATAAATTCTCCTGTCTCTCCAAAAAATCGAATTGAATATAAAGTACCTTGCTCGGAATTATTATTAAAGTTACGGATTTCAGAGGCTTTTATTAAACCTAAAGACAAATCTTTTATGGTATCAACCAATAAAGGCTCCTCTTCATCTATCAAATCTTCTAAGCCTTTACCTAAGGCTACATCTGCAACAGACTTAACCCAACTTACTCTGTCATCTAATGGAGAAATTAAACGTCTATAAAACACATTTTGAGTCTTACCTAAGGTTGCTGGATTAATATCGCTAATCTTAGATTGAATTTCTTTTTTATAGATTTCAAAATCTGTTGACGTGCAATAGAACGAATCTATAATCACGTGTTCTATTCTATTTACCAACTCATCATATGCACTTCGAATTTCTCTTATTGCATCTTGAATATGTTTAGTAAACGAATTAAGAACTTCTTCATCTTCTTTTATAGATAATGAATGATAACCTAATGCAGTTGGAAATAAATTAAACAGAGCATCTTCAGGATCTTTTGAAGCCAAGATAGCTTCTCTTAATTTTATCGCTTTACTAGATAATTTATCAGTTTTAATTGTATAGTTATTTAATCCTCTCTGAAATCTTAAGAAATTCCCAAAGATAGACAAGAACGTAGATTGTGTTCCTTTTGAATTTGAGTCTCCAATTTGAACTAACTCCTTGTAACTCTCAAGTAAATTAACTTTTAAACCAGAAACATCGTAACTTTTTATTAAGAAATCTTGAGGCTTTTTATGGATTAAATCAATAACATCTTCAGTTATAAACGGAATAAAACCACCATTAGAATGAAATAAACCGTAATCTTCCTTTTTAGCAATCAAGAAAATAGGAATCCAAAAATCAATAAATCCTTTTTTCAGCTTGTATGGACTTTGTTCTAACAGTTCATAAAATTCCAATAAATTTCTTTTATTAGATAAAGAACTATTCAAGAAAGCTTCTGATTCATTCCAGAGAATAGTTAAGTTAGAGTCTTGAGGAGGATTATTCAACTCATAATAACCGAGATCATTATTTCTTTGATGTATACCCGACTCCTTTAATAAACTTATATAAATAGCTTTTTGGGGCGGAAATTTTTCAGCAGTAAAATCTAAATTTTCAAGATGTTCGTTCTCTAATAAAGCTCTAATTAAATGTTTTCTAGCGGTATTAATAGGACCACTTAAAAACTGTTTATTTATAAGTTCATTATTAAAAACTGGTGTGTGTTCATAAATTTTATAGCATATTTCTGTAAGCCATTCATATAATTTATGTTTACTTATTACGCTCTCAATTTCTCCATCATTAATCCAAATATTTTTATCATTATTGAACAACTGGTTAATTGCTAGGTTTCTTAATTGTTGTAAATGAAACTCTCTCTCTGAACTTAATAGTTTTAATGCATTTCTGTCATCTTGATGTTTTTCTAAAAGTCTATCAAACTTAAGAATCATTAAAACTTCATTCCTAATTTGACTAGAATTTTTATATAAAACAAAGACATTGGATGTGTAATCTTTTGACATCTTATTGATATCGGCAACTTTTACATCATCAAAGACTAAATTAATATAGCCATCTATAACCCCTTCTGCTTTGGATAGTCCGTTATTTGAATCATATATTTTATATTCAAAAAACCGACGTGTACCTGTTTCAAAAGAATATCTTTTAACAAGCAAAACAGGTAAATCTACAAGATTCTTTATTTCATTTGAAATAGAGAAATCAGGATTAATCTCTCTACTAACAGTAATTAACTCCTGTTCTAGATCAATATCTGTTCCTTCTAAAAAATTAATTTTATTACTATATTTATAGAATCTAATTATCCCAGCTTTTTCAAGCCTGTCTAGAATAAGTGATACATTTACTTTTCTAGTAAGTTTAAAATATTTAGAAATAAAAGCCTTATCAAAAAGACCACCCATTTTAGAGAAAATATTAACTAATCCTATGGTTTTTATAACCTCAGAAACTTGCTGATAGTCATCCTCGAAAACTAATTCTGCTCTTTCAAGTGCCCTAAACGTAGTTAACCATTGTGCTCTATGTGGATTGTCTGGACTATTAATTTCAGTAGATAATGTATTAACCAAGTAATCGTACACATTAGAAACTGAATAAAAATTTTCTTTTAGTTTCTTAATAGAGTAATCAGTATCGTCATTCAAAAATGAAAACAATGATCTCTCATTCTGTCCGTAACGCTGAAGTGAATTAACCAAAACATTTGATGAAAGCCAATCTAACGGATATAGCGAATTACTTAAGTCATCATTTACCAATTTATTATGGCTAACTAGTTTCGAAGCATGTATTAACTTCAGAAGATTTTTAAAGTCAGATTTAAGCCTTACAGGTGTTGTAAATTCTTTTAATTTTTTACTTGCAAAATAAATAAGCTGTTCTACCGGCTCATTAAATACTAAATCAACAAATCTTCCTTTTACTTTTTCCCATTCTAGCTTATCTTGATTAGACAAGTTACTTCCATAACTTGAAAAATTTTGATGCAATGTTATAATGAAGTAAGTATCATTCAAATCATCGTTGGCCCATTCTGATATTTGCTGAATTAAAAAGAGCTCATCAGCCGACTCATTTTTTGAGGCGTACTCTAAGAATTTTCCAAACTCATCAATAACAAGTACAACACCTTTATTTTTTTTAGAAGCAGCAACTCTTCTTTTCTCTAAAGCAGCTATAACTTTAGTATTATCTAAATCGCCTTTTAGCTTAAATTCTTTTCCAAGTACATTTAAAAGCGAATCATTTTCTCCAATAATCTTTATAAACTCATAATCAACAACATTACCTTCTTCCAAAGATAAGTCATTAAAAAACATTTGCTCTTTATTCAAATTTTTCTCAAGTGCCCAAAGAAATGTTGATTTACCTGTTCCGTAATTACCAATTAAATTAAATGATTTGTTCGCACCATAATTATTAACGAAAATTCTATCAAAAATCTCTTTCGTATTTGGCGTAACAACATAGTCTAATTGCTTAGACTCGTCTCTAACTATATTAGTTGAAATATTATTAATGTACTCCATAATGGTTTTTCAACATATTATTTTTAAACTCGTTTGAGTTATTTTTAAATTGTAATTGTCTTACTCCAGCATCGTCCTTGTAAACAAATTGATTATTCTCTTCACAAAGTTTATCTATTTGAATTTCTAAACCTTCATTAGACAAACATAAGTAAGATCCAACAGTTTTTCTTACTCTATCAAAACTCACTGCATTTTCATCTTCAAATTCATTTAACAAGCAATAAGCAAAAACATCACTAGAAATGCTTTCTTGAGTATTTCTATTTAACCTATAAACTGTTTGATTTACGGCATTCTTTCTTCCTGTATCAGATACCAGGTTCAAACCAAGTAAAGGCGCATTAAAATCATCTTCAACAGTCTTTTCATTTTTAACAGGAGAAACAAATGTTCTTATAAATACTTTAAAGTCCGAATTGAAAGTTTTTTCTGCAACCTCTTTCTGATCATTGTCAACAAGAATTCTATTTACATAATTTAATATCTGATATTCAGAAAATTCTAAAGTAGCTTTATCTGAAAAATAGCTTGAAAAAATAAGTTGAAAGATTGAGGAATGATTAGTCTTACATAAATAATATTGTAATAACCATAACGAACCTTCGTTCTCTAAGTAAGGATCTAGTTTTTCGGTAAGAAATAATAAATTGGCAAATTCAGTTAGAACATCTTCCTTATTCAACATACCGAAAGCCTTTAACCAATGTTGAATAGATCTAACCATATTCTTCCCTACACCTAATAAAGGAATAGCTTCATTCATTTTAAAAATATCTAAACCACCCTGATTATCAATAAGTTGAACACCTTTTAAAATCCATTGCTCTTTACAATGAAAAGTGTCATGTCCTGAAAATCTTAAAGATTTTTGATTTGAAGTCATTAATTATTAATATAAATTTGATTCGTAGTGCAATTTAATTTAAATATGGATGAACTCATCCATATAGAATAAGTTTTTATTAAGAATTTGAAACACAAAACATAAACACCTAACAAACAGAAAATTAGACACAAGTAGATATGGCTAAAGAAAAAAAATGGCTTTTAGTAAAGAAGCCTTAAAGACTGCAAAGATACAAAGTTGTGACTTAATGCATTATCGAATTAAAGGAAATCTTGAGTTCAAAAAACAAGGAAATGTTTTTTTTATTCTAAGGAAAGTATTGATAAATTGAATAAAAGCAAGTAAACTTCTCTATAAATCCTACATTACATAATTATATAATTCTATATTTATAAACTATAAATAAATTACCCTACAAGACTTCATAATCAACTCTATCTAAAATGGATTTAATGTTACTATCCACTTTTGGACTAAACAATTCCTTACTCACGGTATACGCCTTTAAAAGATGCTCTGGATAATTTAAATGTAAAAGTTCCTTAATTTGAGCATTAGATAAATTAGATGACAACCATTGTTTAGATTGTTCAAGATTAAGAATTAAAGGTTGACGCTTTTTAAGATTATGAATTTTCGCAAATAAAGGAGATGCTTCCTTTGTTATTATAGAAAACGTAACATAAGTATCGATAATAGTATAAATTCCTGCTAACGACAATGGTTGTTCCTCGAAGTTTTGAATAAAAAATGGATATTTCTTTTTCTCGTATTCATGTGGTTCAAAAAAACCAGTTACTGGAATGATACATCGCTTATCGTAAATAGCGTTTTTATATATAAAATGATTAAATAGTTTCTCTGCTCGTGCATTTAGTCCGCCACCATACTTAACAGCTTCTTTATAAAATAGTTTTATTTGATCTGCTGATTTATTAGGTGGTACAATTCCCCAAACGCCTGGAGCTATCACTTCAGGTTTCTGTTGTGGTATAACCAACATATTTGGGTGTGCAAATCCGTTAAGATGATATTGTGGTTTATCAAAAATAGAACGCACTTCTTCATTGCTTAACTTAACACCATAGTGTTTCTCTAGCTTTTTAGTTTTAAATGTAGTAGCAGTATGGAAGCACATATTTTAATTTTAGATCTAAAATTTACTCCACCAATTTCTTATTTATAAATTTTATAAAATTAGGAATTTCATTTATAGCTTCCTTATTAATTGAAATTTCTTTATCAAACTTATATAGTTCTTTTTTATATTCTAAATATGCCTCTTCAATAATTAAATAATCTTCATATTTATAACTTAAGTATTCTTCTAGTTTTTTTTCACTATAGAAATATTCATTTTTTCTAGTTTTTCGCTTTCGCTTTCGCTTTCGATTTTTAATTTTATTTTTTAAAATTTCATAGTTTTTATGCTTGAATTCAATTTTTTTCGTTTCAAGAAGATTAATGTTTTTTGGTATTTCTATTGATACTCCATCTTCTAACATAGACAAAATATCTTTTTTAAGCTCTAAGAGTAAGTTATAATAATAGTCATAATATTTTTTAATGTTAATTTGTTCTATCAATTTTAAAACTTTAATTGATTCACAGTACTTCTCTCCTAATAAATTATAAGTACTGTACTCATAATAATCTAGCACCTTATAGTTGTCACTAATAGTTTGTACTGAGTTAAAATCAAGAGTCATAAATTTCTTTAAATCCTCTCCAATTCTATTCGAATTTTTTATCAAATATTTATCTAAAAAAGCCCTTTCATTTTTTAATGCAGAATAATAATTTTCGCAAATAAAGTTAAAGGAGGATGCCCACTCTGAATATTTTAAGCAGTGTTTTGCAGAATAATTAATAATTTGCTTGTATTTGGCATGTGGATATACAACAATGTCTGAAAAAGGTGCGAGTATAATATTTTTATACTTAATTACTGAGTAAAAATAACTTACACATCCAAATCCGAAGTTTGTCTCTGAAATGAAATTAAAATCTTCACTTAATTCAAAAGAGCATTGTTCCCATCCACGATCTAGATGAGAAATGGCTAAAGTGTTAGTGTTTAATAAACTGTATTCTCTATTCAGGTAAAATGCATTTAATCTATGGTGGAGGTGATTTTTTAGTTCATGTACGGTTGTTAATTCTGAATCAGCCAAACACACAGATACAGAATTTAACTCTGTAAAGGCTCCTTTTAAATCAGTACAATAATCAAATCTTTTAAATAAATCAGGAAACACACTTCTTATACTCTTAATGGTGTTTTTTATATCGGTAATGATCATATTCTTGAACCGATCTTCCTTGTTTTCGATTTTTGTTTCTAGTTCATTAATAGCGCATTCAATAATTTCATCATAATTTCTATTAATCACTTTAGTGGTACTAATTAGGTTTCCTTCTTTCGTATTTTTTTCTATAGTATATATTTCCTTGATTTTCTTAATAGTATCCATAAGTGTTTATCCAAGATTAATTAGATGCGGAGTTTAACTCCTAAATTTAACGAATAAATATGAGATAAAATGTCGGTTTATAAATCATAGTTAATGCCTAAATTTATCTAAGTAATTTATGCTTACATAATATCCTCAAATGCCATATCGAGTTCTTCAGTACAAAAATCTTCTAAATATGTTTCAGTTGTTTGAATAGACTGATGTCCTAAGCCTTGTTTAATCATTACAGTACTTCTTCCTTTTTTTAATGATAGTGTTGCGAAAGTATGTCGAGCAGTATAGAAATTAAGTTTACCCTTAATACCGCATTCAAGAGCGATTTTGCTAAGAAGTTTTCCATAATGATTTAACACACTTTTTTTTCGAGATTTTAGTTCATCTTTTGTATAAAATTCTATATCCTTTTTTAAAATTGGAAAAATGTATTCAGTATCAAACGGACGATAAGTTTTAAAATAATTCAGAATTTTTATGGTATAATCATTATCAGGGATTTTTATATTTAGCTTTACTCCTGTTTTGTTTCTGGTGTAGGTAAAATGGCTTAAATCTATATCATCCCATTTCAATTCTGCTAAATCAGTAAAATTCATACCTCTGCAATAAAAACTAAATAAGTAGGTGTATAATGCCTTTGCTCCCTCTTTGTTCGTAGAAAGGTCATAATCAAGAAGTAATTGTAAATCTTGTTTAGTTAAGGCTCTTTTTATTTTACTAGATTTTAATTTTGAGATTATATAATCTTTAAAGGGATATTCCTCCCTTGATGCAATTTTCGATTTAATGGCTGAATTATACACAGCTCTAATATTACGCATGTAAACCCCAATACCACCGTCATTACAGCCATGAGCACGTAAGTTAGATTCAAAAGCCACTAGGAAAGTATAATTAATTTTCGAAAATGAATAAGTTGTAATTGAAGGTGTAAATCGTTTTAGGGCTTTAATTGTATCGTTATAAGAATTACAAGAACTTATTTTTCCAGATTGGTAGAATTGAATTTTTAACTTTTCGAAATAGGGTATAAAATTTAACTGTTCAATTTCTTTAGGTCTAAATAATGAATCAAAAATGTCTATGGTGAATTCAAATTCCTTTTCAATCATTAAATCTAATATTTTGGAAGCATCTTGTTTTATTTTATTTAGGATACGATTAGATTGCAAATAGTTGGGGTATTTTGAAGTAAATTCACTTGTCTTTTCATTCCAGAATTTAGGTAAGACATTGTAGGGTGTTTTGTAAAATTTTGACTTTCTATTAATCGTTATTCTTAGATTAATTGGATTTGTACCGTCACTTAGCTTTGTTTTTTTTAAGATGATTTTGATACTAGCTTTCATAGATAATTTTTTAAAAGTTCAACATACGTACAACAAATGCTAACATTTGATGAAACTCGATGAAACAAAAATATTTTTAAAAAATTATAAAGTATTGAAAAGCAGTGACTTTGAAGCTAAATGCAGTTAAATGCAAAGGTTGCTTGTCTATCTCATAATCAGGTGGTCCCTGGTTCGAGCCCAGGTGGGACCACTTCAATAATGGCAAGCCTTTCGAGAAATCGAGAGGCTTTTTTTTGTTTTTATTTAGTGCAGTCAAATAGGCTCAGACAAAGATTTTTGGGGGTAGCATCGAATAAGAATATTTTTAATTTTATCTTGAAATTTGTGCTTCATACCAACTTGCTGTTCTGGACTTTTAAATAGCACATAATGATAGTCTCTAAATGTTCCAAACTCAGATTCTTATGATAATCACTCTTATGGAACTTTACTAGGTGTTTAAATTTTGTGGTGTCTAATTTTTAAATTATTTGTGAAAACAGCACTATATTTACCATCTGAGAAAGGCATTTTGTGGAGTAAATTTTTATTTCTCTTTTTTAAGCGTTGAAGGCGCTATTGTTATATAATATTAAATAGTGAATCAAAATGATTTTTAGTTCAGTTTTATTTATTTTCTTATTCTTACCAATTGTACTAGGGTTACATTTTCTTATAGCTCAGAAATTCAGAAATCTTTTCATTTTAATTGCAAGTCTATTCTTCTATGCATGGGGAGAACAATGGATGGTTTTATTAATGATGAGTTCTATATGTATTAATTATGTGTTTGGAAATATCATATCGGAATTTCAGAAAAAGGGAAATAAAACGTTAACTAAAATTGCTTTAGTTGTAGGAGTAGCAATCAATTTATCTATACTTGGGTATTATAAATATATTCATTTTTTAATAGATATATTGTCTCAAATAGGAATTACAGTAGATCTTGATGTTTCCAGTGTAACACTTCCAATAGGGATTTCCTTTTTTACATTTCAGAGTATCTCCTATTTAATAGATGTTTATAGAAAAACAGTCGAAGGGCAAAAAAGTCTTATTAATCTAGGGATGTATATCTCTTTATTCCCTCAATTGATTGCAGGACCTATAGTTAGATATGTTGATATTTCAAAAGAAATAGTAAATAGAAAAATAACTTCGACGCTCTTTAAAACTGGAATTATTAGATTTATTAGTGGTTTTGCAAAAAAAATATTAATTGCTAATAATGTGGGATTAATAGCAGATCATGTGTTTTCCATTGCTCCAAATGAATTATCCACAGCCTTATCTTGGATAGGGATTATATGTTATTCTTTACAGATATATTATGATTTTTCTGGTTATTCTGATATGGCGATAGGATTAGGGAAAATGTTAGGGTTTAATTTTAAAGAAAATTTTGAACACCCTTACATTTCTAGGTCTATTCGTGAATTTTGGCGTAGATGGCACATATCCTTGTCATCATGGTTTAGGGACTATCTATACATTTCACTTGGTGGAAATCAAAAAGGAAAATATAGAACTTATATTAATTTACTAATCGTTTTCTTTCTTACGGGGCTTTGGCACGGAGCTAGTTGGAATTTTATTGTTTGGGGACTTTTTCATGGAATTTTTATTATTATTGAGCGTTTAAATATTGTGAAATTACCTCCCAGATTAAATGTGTTATCAAGGGTGTATACATTATTGGTTGTAATTGTGGGTTGGGTGTTTTTTAGGGCAGAAAATTTAGAATATGGTATGCATTTCATTGGTAAGATGTTTTCATTTACTCCCGGAGTAAACAATTATCCATACATTTTTCTAAATAATTATGTAATTATGGCTTTAATAGCTGGGATAGCATTTTCATTGCCATTAAGAGCATTTATTGCTTCAAAAATAAAAATGGTAATAAAAAACAATATTGGGAGGGATGTAATAACATACAGTTTCTACATATTAATTTTTATACTCTCAATAACAGAGTTAGCACAAACAACATATAATCCATTTATCTACTTTAGGTTTTAGTATTATGAAAAAATATATTTACCCTGTAATAGTTACATCTATCATATTTTTAATAGGGATTGTTTTTCTTAATCAATCTAAAACTAAATCAACTGAAATAATTTTTCAATATGATGTGGTTGCTCCAATCAATGATGTTTTTCCGTTGTTTTATTTGCAAGAAGGTGATAAAACTTTTACTGAAGAACATAGCATAAGAGTTCAGGTTACTGGAAGTCAAGATTATCAAAAAATCATTTTTAAACTTCCTTCTAAAGACACTATTTCGAGGCTTAGGGTAGATATTGGAGGTAATAATCCGGAAAGAAGGTTTAAGATTAAAAATGTTAAATTAACATCGGGAACTGAAACATTTGAATTGAATATTGCAGAGGATTTTACTCCTAATAAGTATTTAGAATGGCATGGTGAAGAAATTGTAACACAAAAAATTGATAATCGCTGCGACCCATATTTCACGTCTAATTTTGACGTGAATCAAGCAATAAAAGAGTTAAGTCAAGAGAAGTCCAGACTAAATTATTATAATTTCCTCGTTCTTCTTATTATTTCCTGTACCGTGTTTTTTGCTACGTATTATCATAGAATACATTCGAAATCTATTTATCCATATTTATTTACTGTTGTGTTTGTGTTAATCCTTATTACACCAATGTTTGTAAAACGTTTTAATGTAGATATTAAGGCAACTGTTGATGAAAAAAGAGAGCTTTCAAAAGAACCACTTGAAATTACAAAGGACTATCCTAGTGAATTTGAACTGTATTATAACGATAATTTTGGGTTGCGTAATTTATTCGTGAATTGGAATAGTAAGTTAAAACTGAATTATTTTAAAGTTTCTCCAAACCCAAAATTAGTCTTATTTGGAAAAAATGGATTTATGTTTTATAATAATAGCTCGGATGCTATTTACGATAGTTATTCCAATTCTAATTTATATAAAAAGAAAGAACTTGATTCTGTATATAGAAATCAGGTCGAAATCAAAAAAACTTTAAATTCAAGGGGAATTGAATATATTATTGGCTTTTTTCCAAACAAGCATACGATTTATAGTGATATGCTACCATTTTCTATGAAAATGCAAATAGTAAAAGATACTACATTGGCAGACCAACTTGTTGGATATTTTAATTCAAAGAAGTTTCCGATAATAGATGTTAGAGCAGATCTTATATCCGCTAGAGCAAAGAATCAATTGTATTATAAGTTTGATACACATTGGAACAGTTACGGGGCTTATATCGGTTACAAATCTTTCTGTAAGCAAACTTTTGATAAATTAAAATTAGTGCCTTTTGATATTAGTGATTTTAATATAACTTATAACCAGAAAAGATCCGGTGATTTAACAAATATGATTGGAATAAATGAAATGGAGTCTTATTACGATGATAGTCCAAATTTCATTTTGAAAAATAAAAATAAGGGTTATAAGACTATAATTTCTAAAGGTTATCCTGCAAAAACAATTATTACGGTAAATGAAAATTGTGGAAATCAATCAACTCTATTAGTATATAGAGATTCTTTTTCAACAGCTCTAGTTCAATTTCTTTCATTGCATTATCAGAAGGTAATCTATGTTCGGGGTAATTCCATAGATATGAATTTTGTTGATAAAGTTAATCCAGATATTGTAGTTTCAACTTGTGTAGAAAGAAGACTTAAAGTTTTTTAAAGTTATAAATTCTCGCATATATTATTATCATTAAAAAAATAATATCATCCACTTTAACTTATTTATAAATTGGCTCAAATTTAATTGGACAACCAGTTTTAGAGAATAAATAGAAATACTTAAACTAATAACTATTATTAAAAGAAGATTTTGTTCCTTTTTAAGGGGTTAAAGTTTGTCAACAAGTTTATTTAAATAAACAAGCAGTTCTAATTAGGAGAAGCTTACATACACAGTTTAAAGTGCCTTATTCTCTAACCTATTTCAATACCTCTATTATTTTGTCGTTATTTGTTTTTCGAGGTCGGAGATTTTAAATGTTAATGTAATAATGACTTTAATCGACTTTTAGTAATTTGGGTCGCGATTTGTAAAGACACAATCTGTGTTGTGTTTTACAGCATTTAACTTTTAGATTAAAAAACTTTAGAATGGATATTGTTATTATTGAAGACGAAGATTTAGCGGCAAATTCTTTAGAGAGTATGCTTCTAAAAATGGAATATCCCATTACTATAAAAAAACGATTAGAAAGTGTCGAACAGTCTTTAAACTGGTTTAAAACCAATACCTGCGATCTTATTTTAAGCGATATTCACCTAGGAGACGGTGAAAGTTTTGAGATTTTCGAAACTTTGGAAATTAAAATTCCAATTATTTTTACAACGGCTTTCGACCAATATGCCATACAATCGTTTCAGTTTTTTGCTATCGATTATTTATTAAAACCATACGATAAGGTGCGTCTGGAAAATGCCATAAAAAAGCATATTAATTTTAAGGAAAACACGGTAGTCGATTATAGTCAGTTAGATAAATTTCTTACGCAACTAAAAGCCGGTAATGAAAAGAAAGAAGAACAAGGCCGATTTTTAGTAACTAAAGGCGAAACCTTACTATCTATAGAAAGCGAGGAAATTGCTTATTTTATGGCGGAAAATAAATCTCTTTTTATATTCACAACCGCTGGAGATAGTTATTTGTACGACGATACCATTTCTAATTTAGAACATAAATTATCCGAAAAGCACTTTTTTAAAATAAACAGAAAATACATTATTAGTCATCTAGCTATTAAAACCATTGTAAAATACAGTCAGAATAGATTGAAAATAGAATTGCAAACACCAGTAAATACTAACGACTTGATTTTTGTAAGTTCCAATCGTATAAATGCTTTTAAAGATTGGTTAAATCGCTAATATGTCTTCAAACAATTTATTCTTAAAATTTAAACAACATAGACAGTACTTTTTTATTAGTTTATTGTTTGTTGCGATGTACTTTGTAGGGAGTGCGTTAATAACTCCAAAAATTACTTCTGTTACCGAGAACTTAGTCGAAGACCTTATTCAGGGGAATTTAAAGTCTAAGGAAAATGTGGTGCTATTCGAATTTAATCAGCTTAATAGTTATTTAATCGATGCCGAAAAAGTCATCGAATATTCTACAGAAACCTCTAACCAAGAATTGAAAGATAAATTACTGTTCACTTCGGGATTAGCATTAGAAAATCAGAACATTTCAAATACGTTTGTTCAATTTATAAACCAGGATGCAGCATCGTTTTATAGCGCAAATACAGATTCGTTATATGCGGAGGAAATTAAAATGTATCTCAGCGAGAACCCTGTATTAAAAACGAAGAGCACAAGAGATACTATTATAACCCAGCAAGATCGCGTGCTGTATAGAAAGTCGTGCTCGGTTAAATTAGAAAATGGCACAAGTGTAACTTTTGGTTATGATGTAGACCTGTTGAACTTTTGGGAGTATTTCTCCGAAAAATATAAAGGTGATGGTGGTTATACTGTGGTAGCCAATAAAGACGGGATTTGCATTTTACATCCCGACACTAAGTATATTGGAAAAAAATTACACAGTTATTTTAATTCAATTTCTATAGATAAAGTCCTTCAGAGTACCATTAAAATTAATGGTTATTATGTGCCTAGAAACGACAATATACTTAAAACTAAAGCCGTTTCAGAATTTCTAGATTTAGAAGTTTTAAGGTATTACGATACAATTAAAATAAATAATACGCCATTAATTGTCGTGGTTAGTTTTCCGTTAGAAATTCATCTGCAAGAGACTACACAGAGTATACAACGCTATTTTTCATGGATTAGTTTCTTAGCTTTTGCAACATTTATGCTTATTTTAATAGTGTATAGATTGCAGTTAAAAAAAGAGTTTGTAGAAAATTTAAGGGTTTTAGAAGAGAAGGAGCAGTTAATTTATGCAAATGAGAAATATCAAAAAGAAAATGCAGTGCTTCAATTAAATCAGTTAAAGAAGAAGATGAATCCTCATTTTTTATTTAATAGTCTTAATTCTTTACATGTATTAATAGATTTAAATCCGGAGTTGTCTCAGCAATTTGTATTAAAGCTGGCAGATGTGTATCGCTATCTTTTAGAAGAACGCGAGGGAAATTTAATCACTGTAAAAAAAGAAATAACCTTTTTAAAGCAATATGTGTTTTTGCAGGAAATACGATTTAATAACAGTTTAAATGTTTCCATAATACATAATAACAACGACAAAGTTCTTCAAAATAAAATTCCCTTTTTGTCTTTAGAAACGTTGGTAGAAAATGCGATAAAGCATAATAATATTACAAAGCAAAACCCTTTATTTATAGAAATTAGAATTCTAAACGATAAGATCGAAGTTTTAAATAATTATATGCCAAGAAAGCAAAAAGCTGAGAATAGTCATCATATCGGATTAACTTATTTAGAAAATACGTATCTACATTATCAAATAAAAGACTTCAAAACGGAGATTTTAGACGGTAAATTTATCTGTACACTGCCCTTTATTAACGTAAAATAGCATTTCACTCCTTGTTTTACTGAGTTCACTCCTTTTTGTTTTGGGAACTCTGTTATTTAATGAAAATTTGACACATAATTAACATTTTCATGAAATACTATTTCTTTAAGGGTAATGCCTTTTTCCGTTTTTCTGTTTTTTGTATGCTAGTCTTAGTTAGCCATATAAATTATGCTCAAGACAAAGAGAGTGAAGTAAAAAAAGATAGCACAGATACTTCTGATAGTAAAAAATTAAATTATCAGAAATTTTTAAAAGAAGGAAACGTTAAAAAAGGAGTCTTCAATATTTATACGATAAAGGAAGATTATTATTTCGAAATTCCGGATTCACTACTTTCTAAAGATTTTCTTGTAGTTAATAAAGTCTCTAGCGTGCCCTACGCTTTAAACGGTCATGGTTTAAATAAAGGGATGACGTTCGAAACCAAATTGGTTCGGTTTTACAGAGATACAGTCTTAAATAAAATTTGGGTTAAAACCATAAATCCAAAGGTAAAATCTCCCGTAAACGATGCGATTACGTTGTCTGTTAAAGATAATTTTAGAGAGTCTGTTATTGAAGAATTTGATATTGAAGCGAAGAATACAGATTCTACTTCTGTATTTATAAAAGTGAATAAAGTATTTAACGGAAAAGAGAAAAGCTTTAGCGATGTGCTTACTAATATTGGTTTAGGAGGTAGTGTAAAAACAAAGCTTTCTAAAATAGAAGCCATTAAGTCTTTTCCAGAAAATATTGTTGTAAAATCAGAATTAACAACGTCTGTTGCCGAAGGTAAAAGTCCCGATTTACCATTAACCATTGGAGTTACTACAAATATTGTATTATTGCCGACCGAAATTATGAAACCACGTTTCGACGATAATCGTATTGGGTATTTTAGTATTCCAGTAGAATATTATTCTGATAGTCAGCATGAAGTTGAAACACGTCACATGATTACGCGTTGGAATTTACAACCAAAAGATGAAGATATAGAAGCGTATAAAAAAGGAGAGTTAGTAGAGCCTAAAAAGCCAATTGTATATTATATAGATCCTGCAACACCAAAACAATGGAGACCTTACATAGAGCAAGGTGTTTACGATTGGAATGTGGCTTTCGAAGCTGCTGGATTTAAGAATGCTGTAACAGTTAAATTTCCGTCGGATACAGATTTAGATTTCGATGCCGACGATGTGCGCTATTCTGTAATTACATATGCGGCTTCAGAAAAACAAAATGCTATGGGACCATCGGTTGTCGATCCTAGAAGTGGAGAGATTTTAGAATCTGATATTATTTGGTGGCACAATCTTATGAAAGGATTACACTCTTGGATACGTGTGCAAACTGGACCAATAGATCCTAAAGCTAGAGGTAATAAATTCTCCGACGAACATATGGGAGAAGCCATTCGTTTTGTGTCTTCTCACGAAGTGGGACATACGTTCGGATTAAAACACAATATGGGAGCTTCTTTTAGCTATCCTGTAGATTCCTTAAGATCGCGAACGTTTACTTCTAAAATGGGAGGTACAGCGCCATCTATTATGGATTATGCCCGATTTAATTATGTGGCACAACCAGAAGATAATGTTGTAGATATTACACCAAAAATTGGCGTGTACGATACGTATGCTATTGATTGGGGATACCGATGGATAGAAAATAAAACAGCTCACGAAGAGTTGCCTATTTTAAATGAATGGATACGCAAGCACGAAAATAATCCGTTGTATTTCTATGGCGCACAACAAAGCGATGTGGTCGATCCTAGATCTCAGAGTGAAGACTTAGGAGATAATGCAGTTAAGGCTAGTGAATACGGACTTAAAAACTTAAAACGAATTGTTCCTAATATTTTGAAGTGGACAAATGAAGCGGGAAAAGATTATTACAAAGCATCTAAATTGTATAAATCGGTTATCGATCAGTGGGAATTATACAATAACCACGTGATGGCAAATATTGGTGGTGTATATATAAACAATACTATTTATGGCGATGGGAAAGACACTTATAAACCAGTGTCAGGAGCGTTTCAAAAGGAAGCTCTAGATTATTTAATTACCAATGCCATTTTACCTCAAAAATGGTTGTTCACACCAGAAATAATGAACAAGATTTTTGCTGTTAGAGATGCTCCAGATGGCGAACGTTATTATTCTCCGGTTTCTATGCTACGCATTTATCAAACCAATGTTATTTACGCCTTGTTAAAAACAGATCGATTAATGCGTATTACAGAGAATGAAGTTTTGTTAAATGAAGACGAAGAGGTTTTTACCGAAGAGTATTTATTTGACACATTGTTTGATGCCATTTTTGAAAAGACTAAACATGGGAAATCTTTAGATATGTTCGATCGTATTACTCAGAAAAATTATATCGATGTTTTAACTGTAGATAGAAATAAACTTCTAGAAAAAACGAAAGAAAATACGGTTTCAGACGACACTAACAACTTCAAAAATATTCATTTTTCTTATTTGCCTAGAGTTGCAGATATCGGAACAAGCAAAAGAGCCGCTTTAGAGAAAGCATTAGAATTATTAGAAAAAAAGAAAAGAAAAGGAGATCGCGCGACTAAAGAGCATTACAGTGATTTGATTGCGAGAATTACTTATAATTTGAAAAACTAAAACATGAAAGGGTTAATATATTTATTAATTTTTATTCCCGCTTTACTTATTGGTCAGAACCAAAAAGTAATCACTGGGCAGGTCATAGATAATAGCACAAAATCTCCTGTGGTTGGAGCTTCAATTTACGTGTCGTCTGCCATTATGGGAAGTGAATCTAAAACAGCAGGTGTTTTAAATAGTAGTATGTTGGGCACAACAACTAATTTCGACGGTGAGTTTTCGCTAACTATTAATGCAGATGTCAAATACTTCTTGGTTTCATTTATGGGATACGAAACAGAAAAAGTTGCTGTTTCTGGAACTAAACCAAATTACACCATTGTCCTTAACGAGAGTGAAGAGGTTTTAGATGAGATTGTTTTAACAGGATATCAGAAAATCGAAAAACGTAAAATGACTTCGGCTTACGAGAAGATTGAAATGTCCGAAATAGAACAGTCTGGAGTTTTAAGTGTAGACCATATGTTGGCCGGTCAAATTTCCGGAGTTGTGGTGCAACCTACTAGTGGTGCGCCTGGTGCGCCTGCCAAAATTGTAATTCGTGGAAGTGCAACATTAAATGGTTCTTCAGACCCGCTGTGGGTTTTAGATGGAATTCCTTTAGAAGGAAACGATATTCCATCAGATTTTAGAGATAAAGACAATATCGATAATTTACAATCTTATCCTATTGCTGGTTTAAATCCGGAAGATATTGAAAGTATTACCGTGTTAAAAGACGCTTCGGCAACATCTATTTATGGTGCTAGAGCGGCCAATGGTGTTATTGTTATTACCAGTAAAAGTGGTAAAAAAGGAGCCATGCGTGTACAAGCAAACGGAAATGTTTTTATTACGCAGAGACCAGATTTCGATAAATTAAATTTAATGAACTCTAGTGAGAAAGTAGATTTCGAATTGTATTTAGCGAGTCGTTCAGATTTAACTTATCAGCAGGATAGAGGAAGTGTTGCAAGGATTTTAAATTCTTATGGAGAATATGCTAATTTTCAGAATAACGGATTTTCAGCCTTATCACTTAATGCCCAAAACGATATTAATAGTTTAAAACAATCGCAAACCAATTGGGGAGACGAGCTTTATCAAACAGCAATAAACCAACAGTACAGTGTAAGTATCTCTGGAGGGAATGATGATAATAATTATTATTTTTCTACTGGAATCTTCGACGAAAAAGGAACAACAACCGGAACAGGACAACAGCGTTACAATATTACACTTAAGGATAACTTTTCTATAAACGAAAAGCTTAAAGTAGGTGTGGCTTTATTTGGGAGTCAAACAAAAACAAGCTCATACATTACAGGCGCAGATGCCTATACCAATCCGTCGTACTATTCAAGAACAGCAAATCCATATTTAGAACTTAAAGACGAAAATGGGGAGTATGTTTACGATCCTGATTTGGTTGAAAGATCCGATTTAAATTTAAACTACAATGTCTTAGAAGAGCGAGAAAATACGAATTACGAATTGGTGTCTAATTCTTTAAAAGCGATTCTAGATGTTAATTATAAGGTGTTAAAAGGACTTCAAATTAATAGTCAGTTGGGATTACAATTAGATTTCGATAAGACAGAAAAATTTAGTGACGAGAATAGTTATTATACAAGAAAATACGAGCAACGATCGCAATATAATACGGCCGATGGTCCTGCATATTACATGCCTAAGGGTGGCATAATTCAAAATTGGGATTCAGATGTGTTTCAATATAACTGGAAAACAACAGCGAATTATAGTACCACTTTTAATAGCAGACACGAGTTGGATGTGATGGCAGGAACAGAGTTTAGAAGAAATGAAAAAACAGAAATTCACGCTAAAGGCTTTGGCTTTAATCCAAATACACTCACTTCCATCGCAATTACCGATGAAAGGTCTTTAACAAATTCTTTGTTCGATCCTTATAAAAAATCGTATTACGAGAATGCATATGCTTCATTTTTTGGAACGGCATCTTATACTTTAGATAAAAAGTATACGTTTTTCACCAGTCTAAGATACGACGGTTCTAATCTTTTTGGCGTAAACCCTAAATACAGATACCTGCCTTTATGGTCTGTAGCTGGATCTTGGAATGTCTATAAGGAAAACTTCCTTTCTAATGTAGATATTATAAGCGATTTAAAAATTCGTGCATCTTACGGGGTGCAAGGAAATATAGATAAATCTACATCTCCGTTTGTTATTGGAGAGTATTATACAGAAACTATTTTGCCAGGAATGAGCGAGGAAGTAATTCGAGCATTAAGTGCACCCAATGCAAATTTAAGATGGGAAAAAACAGTATCGTCTAACGTTGGTTTCGATTTAGGATTACTTAATAATAGAGTTTATATAACAAGTGATTATTATACGCGAAAAAGTACAGATTTAATTGGTTTGCAATCGGTTCCCTTAGAAAGCGGATTTAGTTTTATAAATACAAACTGGGCGAGTGTTAGTAACAAAGGATTCGAATTTTTAATTAATACAGTAAACATTCAGAATGAGAATTTTAAATGGACGTCTACGTTCAATATTTCTCATAATAAAAGTATTGTTGAAGATATAGAGATTAGAGAAGAAGACTTTAAACCGTCTTTAAAAGGCTATAGTTCGACTGCTATTTTTGCTATTAAAACCGCGGGATTAGATAGTAATGGGTTGCCTTTATTCTGGAAAGATGGAAAAAAAGTTACTGCAGTAGATTTCTATAATTTAGAAGAAGGTACCGATGGTAGCCAGTTAACACGACAAGAGCACCGCGATTTATACTCGTATGTGGGTGATGCTGCTCCAAAATTTAGTGGTGGATTTAATAATACGTTTAGATATAAGCAATTTGGATTACGGGTTTTAACAAACTTTAGTCTAAAACAAACCGTGCAGGCAGATCCAAGTTATAACCTCACTCAAGCCGAACCTGGGAATAATTATAGTACAGATATTTTAAAAGCAGGTACAGGTAATTTTCCAGCATTAATTGGATTTAATACACCTGGATTCGATACAGATTTAGTGTATAACTGGTATAATTCTTCAGACGATGGGAGAACCTACGACGACTTAGATCTTTGGATTAAAGACATTTCTTATTTGCGTGTAAGTAGTATAAGATTTAGCTATTCTCTGCCTAAAAAACAATTAGATAAACTAAAATTATCAAGTTTCGATTTTAATATAGAAGGACGCAATTTATTTGTAATAGGTACAGATTACGAGGGCTTTTTCGACCCGGAAACGTATGGTAGCATTTATGCACAACCTATTCCTAAAATCATTTCAATAGGATTTAATCTTGCATTTTAAAAAGACAGTATTCATGAAAAAAATATTATACATACTAATAGTTGCATTAAGTTTTTCGGCTTGCGACGATTATTTAGACATTGAGCCTGTTGGGCAAGTGATACCTACAACTGTCGAAGACTACAGAAGCTTCTTAACAGCGGCATATGCTATTACCAAAGAATCTAAAATTTTAACGACGTATAGAAGTGACGAACTTAGTCTAAGCCCTAGTTCTGTAGGAATAGAGCAATACGAGGACTTATATATCTGGAACGATTTAAATCCAAGTCCGTTATCTAGAGCGTATCCATACGCCAGTATTTATAATATCATTTTTTATACCAATCATGTTATAAATAGTGCAGATGCTATGGAAGGAGAGGCCTTAGAAAAGGAACAATTACTTGGAGAGGCGCATGCGCTAAGAGCGTTACAATATTTCGATTTAATTAATTTATACGCAAAACCTTATAATAAAGCGACTGCAAATACAGATGCAGGAGTACCAATTACCACCGAGTATGATTCTGATAAGGACTACGTGGTTGGTACAGTGCAAGACGTTTACGATTTAATTTTAAGCGATCTTAATGAGGCTGAGGTGTTAATGCACACCAACCAGCAAGCGTTAGGGTACAAT
The DNA here is from genome assembly GCF_056238645.1 of Formosa sp. F44. Next base: position 86,804 of record NZ_JBWDLJ010000002.1, on the reverse strand, counting down.
TATCGGTTTTCTGCTGTGGCTGTAAAAGCATTTAAAGCGCGTGTTTACTTATACCAAAATGAATGGGAAAAGGCTATCACATCTTCAACCGAAGCGCTGGCTATTAAAAATAGTCTACAAAACTTAAATGGTGATCAATCAATTATGCCTTCAGAATATAATTCTGTGGAATCTATTCTTGCTTTAGAAACCGTAGCTTCTTTCGATATGACTGCTAACGCTAGTATTTCAGACGATTTAATAGACATCTACAATCAAACCGACGATTTACGTTTTGAAACATATTTCTATGAGGATAGTGATGGAACATACCATTCAAGTAAAAATGCCGATTCTAATTTTAAAGTCTCTTTTAGAACAGCCGAATTGTATTTGACACTAGCAGAAAGCTATGCCCATTTAAATGCTACAAATGAAGCTAAAGAAAAATTAATTGAGCTTGCAACTAACAGATATACGCCTGAAGGATTAGATGTATATAAAACAAAAATTGAAGCGCTAGATGCAGAAGCAATACTTACAGAGGTGCTAGCAGAGCGTCAAAGAGAATTTGCTATTGAAGGGCACAGATGGAACGATTTAAGAAGAACCACACAGCCTTTACTTATAAAAAATTATAACGGAGAAACATATCAATTAAACCAGAACGACGAAAGATATGTGATACCATTTCCTAACGATGCTGTTATAAACAACCCGAATTTGTAAAATAAAAATACTATAACCTGTTGTTATCTTGTGGGTTGTAGTGGAGTTAAAAAGGTAATATCAAAACAATTAAATAAATAAATTATGAAGAAAATTTTTTCAATTTTAAGTCTTTTTTTAGCTGTATCTATAGCAACCGTTTCTTGTTCAAGCGACGATGATTCTGTCTCTGTATCTTCTTTGGCTGCAATTACCGATTTTTCAGTGTCTATCGATGGTGTTAGTGCAGACGATATTACGTACGATTTAGGAAGTGCTATTGCAATTAGTGTGCCTTTTGGAACAGATTTATCTGCTGTAGAGCCTACTATAGATATTTCTGAAAATGCAACAGTTTCACCAGCTTCAGGAAGTGTAATCTCGTTTGAAGATGGCGAACCTAAAGTATTTGTGGTTACTGCAGAAGACGGTGTTACTACTAAAGAATATAGTGTGACTATTACCACTAGAGGAGAAGTTGGGAGCGGTTCTCAATTACTTACGTACCAAATTTCAGATTTATTTGGAGAGAATTCAACAACAACGTATAGCTATAACGAGTCTAATTTTGTGAGCTCTTACTCTAAAGAAATCGACGATTTTGGAACATTATATACTGTTGAATATTCTTTAATTTACGATGACAAAAATCAAGTTATCGAAAAAAGAACTTCAGATGATAAAGAAAGCACTGTTTACGAATATAACGAAGCTGGACAAATTGTAAAAGGACTATACTCTTATGAGGACGTTTTAGAATATACTTTCGAATATGAGTACGATGCTAACGGAAGTTTAGCTGTAGAGAAAAGAATAGATCATACAGACGAGGATTCTGTTACAGAAGTAGACTTTACTATTGTAGATGGTAACGTTGTTCTTGAAAAAAGATATGGTTCTGATTATGTAGCCACTTACGATGATAATAACAACCCATTTGTAGGACTTTATCCTGCTGCTTTCGCAGCTATAAACGCAGGAATTCAAGCTGTAAATACTAATAACCCTATTTCAGGAACATTAGCAGACGGTGCAATAACTTACGAATACAACACAGACAATTATCCAATAAAAGCATCTTATACTTACTTTGAAGGTCTTGCAACTGTAGAAAAAATATTTACGTACTAAGTTTTAGTCTTTCTAATAAAACCTATTGTTTTACCCCCCTTAAAAGGAACACTTTTTTATTAGAGTGTTCCTTTTTTTATAAAAGTTTTATAAATGAAAAAATTTATGTACTTCATACTGTTTCTAGTGTTCTTTACCTGTAGTAAGGACTCAAAGGAGAATAAAGCAGAAGTAGACGAAGATCAGGAAATCTGTAATTTAGACAAAGAAGATAAATTAAAGCAATTATACAATACCACTGTCATTCCGTTATTTTCGGCCTATACAGATATTGATATTCCAGTAGAATTTCACGTGCGTGAAGATGAAATGGGAATCGATGCTGGGGCTTCTTTTGGATATGTCGAGGTGAGTATGGGTTTAATAAATGTATCTGAAGAAAGTATTCAGTTATTCGCATTAACGCACGAGGTAGCTCATATTGCAACCTTAAGTCAGGCAAGATTATTTAATCTAGATGGTTATGTGTCTAGCGGACCAGAAACGAACGAATATATTAAATCTGAATACTTGGCAGATCTAATTGCGATTCATCTTATAAAATCACAAGAACCAGTGTATTTTGAATCCTTAACAAAGAATTTTCAGGAGTTAATAAATATTTTAGGTGGCGGAACATTTACACATCCTTCGGGAGTCAATCGTATTAAAGCCATGCAAACTTATATTACTCTAAGTAATACTCAAACAGAAGCCGATGCCTTTAAAATATTGTATTTAAAAATTTGGGAGGATAATATGTAAGCCTAATTACATATACTTCTAAACTAGTGTTAGTCTATTTAAGCCTTTCGAGTAATCGAGAGGCTTTTTTGTTTTATAATTATTAAGATAATGATTATCAGTACTGTGAGGTTGTTTTTAGTGCTTATTCTGTTTTAAGTACAATTGTTTGGCGTTTTATGGGATTAGGTGATTTTATAGCGATAATTTTAAAGGTTTTTGTAAAACGTGTTAAAAAAAGCATGGGTTTGTGATAATTAGTTCCAAAAATAAGGAAATACATAATTCTTAATCCTCGATTTACATTAACATCTCAAAAGGGACGACAATTATAAAACAGATAGTACTTTTGCAAAAAAAGTCACTATGCCGTTGAATTTACTTACAAAAAGAGGATCTAGAAGTTGTATGGAAACACGAAATTCTTTTTTTTCTTCTACTGCTTTCTCTTGTAGGCAACTTTTATTTTTATTATGCTTTACACTAGGTTCTTTAGTTCATGCTCAAAAAAGCATTTCCGTAAAGTATGTAGACAACGACAATTTTATTATTGATGGTGTTTTAGATGAAGCCATGTGGGCAGAAGCTGTTCCAACAAGTGGTTTTACCGAATACTTCCCAACAGATAGTAAGCAGGCCGAATACCAGACTGAAATGAGAATGATGTACAATGAAGGTTTTTTGTATATCGCGGTTAAAGGTTATGCGCCTGGAAAAAATTATAGAACTCCATCTTACGAAAGAGATTTTAGTATAAGTGGAGCCGATATTGTTAATCTTATGTTCGATACCTATAGCGACAGAACTAATGCCTTTTTATTCGGAATAAATCCATTTGGGGTAGAACGAGAAGGTGTAATTTATAGAGGAGGAGTTACTGGGGACTTAGATTTAAACTGGAATACAAAATGGAAGGGAGAGTCTCAAATTTATGATGGTTATTTTATTTCAGAAATCAAAATCCCGATGTCTGCATTTAAATTTAAGGCCGGCACCACAACATGGAAGTTCTCGGCAATGCGATCGGATACGCAATCTAACACAAAGAGTTCCTGGTCTAGAGTTCCACAAAATCAAAATCAGCTTAATATCGGGTATTTCGGAGATATGGTTTTCGAAAAACCTTTACAAAGATCAAGAAACCCTATTTCTTTAATTCCTTATGTAACGCCTTCGTATTTAAATGAGCACTACAAAGGAGAAAAATCCTTCGAATTTAAAGCCGGATTTGATGCTAAAATTCCTATTAAAAGTAGTTTAATGTTAGACTTAACTGTGTTGCCGGATTTCTCTAGCGACGATGTGGTTTCCGGAACAAATAACGTCACCCAATTCGAAATTAAACAGGATGAAACACGATTGTTCTTTATAGATAATGGCGATTTATTTAATGGTTTTGGAAACACAGACAATGCACTTCCTTTTTACTCGAGACGTGTAGGTTTTGCAAAAGATTCATTGGGAGCCGATGTGGTTGTGCCACTTACAGTTGGAGCAAAATTTACAGGTAAAATAAATAATAAGCTAAGAATTGGAGTGTTGGATGTTCAGACGGAAGATGATAAAGGAGAGGATATCCCGTCTAATAATAATCTGGTTATAGCCGCCGAACAAAAGATTTTTAACAAGTCTAATATTTCAATGTTCTTTATTAACCGGGAGGCGACCAATTTTAATGAAGAGAGTACAGGAACCAAATATAACCGCGTGGCAGGTACAGATTTTAATTTCTTTTCTAAAGATAATAGTATAGATGGAAGGGCGTTTTTTCATAAATCGTTTACTCCAGGCATAGATAGTGATGCCATTTCTGCGGGAACAGATTTAAATGTAGAAAAGAGAGACTATTCTTTAGGTTTTACGACTCAGTACGTCGATAACGGATTTGTATCGGATCTCGGCTATCTTAAACGTGTTGATATATTAAGAGCCAATCCATCTGTTAAGTATAATTTATACCCAAAATCTGATGCTATAAATACCATTATATTTAATGCTAGTTATAACGGATATTGGAAAGCTTCCGGTGGAAATGATTTATCTGAAGGTTATACGGCTTTAGGTGCCGAAGTAAATTTCACAAGTGGTGCATTGCTGTCTTTAACAGCTAATAAAAATTACGAATATTTATATACTCCATTCGATCCTGTAGGGGCTAAAGGTAAAGGAGAGCCGGTGCCTGTTGGAGGTTACGATACCGTAGATTTCGATCTTGATTTTAACACCGATAGGCGTAAAGCGTTTTGGATGGAAGGAACAGCTACTTATGGTTCATTTTATACGGGAGATAAGTTTAGTGCAGATGTTAAGTTTCAATACCGATATCAACCCTTATTTTATGTGTCCTTGCAGATTCAATACGACGATATAAAACTTCCAGAACCGTATTCGTCTGGTCAAATTTGGTATGTTGGTCCAACACTTAATGTTACGTTTTCAAAAACGTTATTCTTTAATACCGATGTGCAATACAGCTCGCAATCGGATAGTTTTTTATTAGTATCTAGACTTCAATGGAGGTATGCGCCATTATCGGATGTATTTTTAACCTATACGGATACAGATAGAACATCTCCTTTCGTACCCATTGAAAGAGGCGTATTTTTAAAAGTCACTTATTGGTTAGATATTGTTCGAAAAAATAGAGGATAGGCTGTACTATAGCAATATGGTTTACTCATTGTCCATTTCAAACTTCATTTTAAATTTAAAATTCGTGATGCTTTGTTCCTTGTGTTGGAGTCGATATTGAGAACCATAAAATGGGTAATTAAAGTGTTTAAATCTTTCAATTCAATTTAGGTGTTTACGTCATAGACTGCTAATAATCCTACAGAAGATAAAAATATCTTATTTGCGATAAATTCTTTTAGAGCACATTTTAAAATGGATAAAAGACTCTTAATCCCCTGTGTTTGCTAGTGAATTGTGAAATTTATAAGAGGGAATATGCCCAATTTAACACAAACCCTTAAAATGATGTTAAAATCAGTTTATTTGATGTTAAAAACATGCGCTAAACCCACAGAAACGGTAACTTAGAGAAAAAACTGCAACATAATGAAAAGTAAATATCCTGTATCTAGACGAGATTTTCTTAGGTTAACCAGTACAGCAGCTGCTGGAGCCGTGATTCTTCCTTTTGGAATGAGTTTTTCAGACAAAGCACCCGCACCCATGCTAAGACCTTTTGGGCGGATGAAAAATAAAGTCACAACATTGGGACTTGGAGGTCAGGCTTCCATACAATGGACACCAGAGGATGTCGACCCAGTATCGATTATAACCAAAGCTTTCGATTTAGGAATTAATTATTTCGATACATCCAACGTGTACGATTTAAGTCAGCTTCACTATCATGAAGCCTTTAAAAAAATGAACTTAATTCCTGGAAAACCGAATTACGATAAAAAGCTTAGAGAATCTATTACCCTAACAAGTAAAACGCTTATGAGATGGGGAAAACCTGGATGGGAAGAGCAAGAAAATGTGAGAAACAAATCTAATGGAGACGATGTGCAAACCGCAGCAGATGATGTGAGAAGGTCTATGTCTCAAATTTTTGGTGATGGAAAAGGAAATTATCCAGAAGGCTCTTATGTAGATATTATGTTGGTTCACAGTCTAGAAACCATCGAAGAGGTAGATGTGTTATATAAAGGAATAGAAACGCCGCTTAGCCCAGACGAAAATTGTGGTGCTTTAGCAGTGTTAAGAGATTTTAGAGATGGTACCAACCTAACAGGAACCAATCCTAAAAACGAAAAATTACTTAAACATATTGGATTTTCAGGACATAAAAATCCAGTGGCTATGATAGACATTATGCAACGTGATAAATATGGCTTGCTTGATGCTTTATTAGTCTCTGTTAATTCCAATGATCATTTGTATTTTAATATGAAACACAATGTTATTCCGTTAGCTAAGGCAAAAGGGATTGGTGTTATTGGAATGAAAGTGTTTGGAGCAGGAACCATGTATAATCAGGTTCCAGGATTCTCTAGAGAGCCTGACCAAATTTACCGTAAAGTAGGTTCTACATCTTTACCAAGTAACGAACTTATAGAGTATGTATTAACAACACCAGGTGTAGATACACTTATTATAGGAATTGGTCAAGTCGATGAGGATCCGCTTAAATGTCAATTAACTCAAAATTACTACGGAGCTCAAGTAAAACCAAATGCGATGTCTCAAGAAAAACGACGTAGTATTGAGGCAAAAACAGCACAAGCGGCTGGAGAAAGAACAAATTTTTTTCAGCTTGATAAAATAAACATGACTCCGCCTAGGGATGTAAATCAAGAAACCAAAAACGGAACTACAAAGATTACGTGGCAGACTGCTTATGCGGCGGCAGATCCTATTTCTCACTACGAAATTGAATTAGATAATAAAGTCATTGGTAAGGTAGACCATAAGCCTCAAGTATTAAAGTCTAAACCTTTTGTATTCGAAACCAATAAATCTGGAAACTTTAAAGTGTTTACAGTCGATAAAGCAGGACATAGAGCCTAAAAATTAATTTATAAAGGACGCTATTGTCGACTTAAAAACGTAAACGTATGTCAAAATTACCATTACTTATAAATTGGTTTAAAGAACACAAAGGAACGGTTACTGCCTTCTCAGGAGGTGTAGACTCTTCTTTGGTGTTATACGCTTCAAAATTAGCACTCGGTGACCAAGCTATTGGTTTAATTTCTAATTCGGAAAGCTTAAAAACTAAAGATTTTGAAATCGCTGTTAATTTTTGCAAGACACACGATATCAATTTAAGAGTGATTAAAACGGATGAGTTGAACGATCCTAATTATACGGCTAATCCGGCGAACCGCTGTTTTTTTTGCAAAACACATTTGTACGAAGCCATGATAGATATTATAAAGGTTGAGTACCCAGAATACACCATTTTAAATGGAACAAATCAAGACGATTTAGGAGATTATAGACCGGGATTAGAAGCAGCGAAAAATAACGCCATCCGTTCCCCTTTGGCAGAATTAGAAATTAGCAAAGCAGAAGTTATTGCTATGGCAGGCGAATTGGAATTAGAAACAGCTTCTAAACCACCAAGTCCGTGTTTAAGTTCTAGAATTCCATATGGAACGGCAGTAAATAAAATGAGATTGAAGCAAATAGAGGAAGCAGAATATATTTTGAATCAGTTTGGTTTTGAAAACGTGCGTGTAAGATATCTAGGAGAAGAAGCTTCAATAGAAGTTCCTGTATCTGAAATGGAATCGTTAGAACATCAGTTTGATGTTATTTCAAGAGACATAAAAGCATTAGGGTTTTCAAAAGTAAATATTGATAAAGAAGGATTTGTTTCTGGAAAATTAAATCGTGTATTGCATGGATAAATCATTTATTATAGATGAAGATAGGAAGCGCCGTTTAGGATTCGATGAGGTTATTTACGGCGCATCAAAAAGTGTAGCACTACTGCTAGACATATTAAAAGAGTATACAGATAAAAAAGAAAATGTACTAGTTACTAAGCTTCAAGAAGAAAAAGCAAAAGTGCTATTAGACACCTATAAAAAATCATTCTACGATGCCGAATCTGGAATTTTTATATTGATTCCGTTAGAATCTTCGGAAAATACAGCAGCCAAAGTGGGTATAGTTTCTGCAGGAAGTTCGGATATTGGTGTGGCTAACGAAGCCTTTTACACCTTAGAGTATATGGGTGTAAAATCTCGTGTTATTCATGATGTTGGAGTTGCTGGATTACACCGATTATTAGATAAAATTGAGGTATTAAAATCATTCGATATTTTAATTATCGTAGCAGGTTTCGAAGGGGCTTTACCAACAGTTGTGGGTGGATTATTACCTCAACCAATTATTGCAGTGCCCACTTCAGTAGGTTATGGTACAGCAAAAAATGGAGAAACGGCTTTGCATGCTATGCTTACTAGTTGTGCAAACGGTATTACAGTGGTTAATATAGACAATGGTTACGGCGCTGCAATGAGTGCATTTAGAATGGTTAAATTATTAGAAAAAAAATGAATACAATATATATAGAAGCGTTTTCAGGACTATCGGGAAATATGTTCTTGAGTGCCTTTAGTGAACTATTAGGAGATTACGATCAGTTAATAGATTTACCAAAGAAATTGCATTTACCAGATGGTAAAATTGAAATCCAAGAAGCCAATAAAAACGGTATAAGTTGTAAATATGTTGAGGTGCTTGATTTAAATGAAGACCAGGCATCGGAAGATCACAGTCACGGTCATTCGCATAGTCATGATCATTCTCACACTCACGATCATTCACACGACCACGGTCACAGCCATTCACATGGACATAGTCATGACGGACATTCTCACGATCATGGAGAACATCGTCATTTAAGCGATATCCAAAAGATTATAGATCATGCGCATATAAGTGAAAATGCAAAGAAAATAGCTCATGACATTTTTCTAATGATTGGAAAAGCAGAATCTAAAATTCACGATATGCCGTTGGAAACCATTCATTTTCATGAAATAAGTGGTGTCGATTCTATTATAGATATAGTTGGGAATGCTGTACTTATAGATAAGTTAAACATTTCAAAAACGTATTGCACTCCTATTTGTACGGGGTTTGGAATTGTAAAAACGCAACACGGTATGTTGCCTGTCCCTGCTCCTGCAACAGCCGAACTGTTACAAGGCATGCCTATTTATCCGGGTAATGAGGAAGGTGAAAAGATTACACCCACAGGTGCCGCAATATTAAGATACCTAAACCCTGACTTTAGTAATGTAGCATACACACCAACAAAAACAGCTTACGGTCCAGGAAAAAAAGATTTCCATAATGCCAATGTTGTGCGTATTTCGTTAGTTAAAAGTGAGGTTGAAAAAGAAAAAGAACAGTGCTTACAACTGGAAGCATCGATAGACGATATGTCGCCAGAGTATTTAGGAAGTGATTTTCAGGACGGACTATTAGCATCTGGAGCATTAGATTTTAGCATAACGCAACAACTCATGAAAAAAGGTAGATTTGCCTTTCTGCTTAGTGTCATTCTTCCAGTAGATAAATTAAAAGCAGTATCGAATTATATATTCGATAATACGAGTACGATTGGCGTAAGGTATTTTAATATAGATCGTATCGAACTTCCAAGAGTACAGAAAAAAATACAAACACAATTTGGAGATGTTTTGGTGAAAGAGACCACTACGCCAACAGAACACATAAAAATAAAACCCGAGTTTGACGATATTCAGAGGCTTGCAAAAGCATCAGATCGCTCACCTTTTCAAGTTTTTAGTCAAATCAACATTAACCCTAAAAAATCGTAAACTATGAAAAAATTATTTTCTATTCTATTATTAGTGATAAGTTCACAAACATTATTAGCTCATCCAGGAGGGCATCATACGCATGACACTTTTTTAGGTGCATGGGGTTGGTTAATCTTTCCTTTAGTAGGTGTTATTGCTTTATTATATAGGTATACTAAAAAGCAATCGCAGAAGACTGAAAATTAACGATACAAACATCTTGTTGGTTTTAGTTCTTATGGTGTAATTGCACATATTAATTAAACAATACTATGGCTAGGAATATATTTATATATCCCTAGCCATTTTTTTATATCCATTCCAGTCTACCGAATATGTCAGTATAGGTGCACTATCAAGCACTGTATTTGTTTAAAAAGATTCAGAAATAAAGGGAATACTTACAATATCAAATAAAATGCAATACATCTGTTAATATAGTATTAATATGTGTTAATATGCTCGTGAGCATGACAAATTAATTGACATAGTTTAGCTTAATGTTAAACTAAAATTAATTTTACATGAAAAATCCATTACTATTTTTAATGAAATTTTTACCGATGTTGGCATTGATGTTCTTGGTTTCAGGAGCTGTCAATGCTCAAGAGTTGTCTGTTTCTGGTACTGTGGTCGATGAGGATGGGCTTCCGTTACCGGGGCTGTCTGTGATACATAAAGGGACTAATTCAGGAACAATGACTGATTTTGACGGGAAATACAGTATTAAAGTAGTTAAAGATGCTACGCTAGTATTTAGTTTCGTTGGTTTTAAAGAACAGGAAATTAATGTAGGTTCTCGAACAACTGTAAATGCAACTCTAATTCAGGATGTTCAGTCTTTAGACGAAGTTGTTGTAACCGCATTAGGAATTACAAGAGAGAAAAAAGCATTGGGATATGCCGTGCAAGAAGTTTCTGGTAATACAGTGAAAAATACAGGTCAGACCAATGTTGTAAATGCACTTACGGGGCAATCTGCTGGAGTATTTGTGAGTAGCTCTAGTGGAAATGTAGGATCGTCTTCAAGAATTGTAATTCGTGGAAATCAATCGTTAACCGGAAACAACCAACCGCTTTTTGTGGTTGATGGTATACCTATAGATAACTCGATACAATCTAGCACAAATGGAGGAATGGATTTTACAGATATGGGTAATGGTGCATCAGACATCAATCCATCAGATATTGCAGATGTTACGATTCTAAAAGGAGGTAACGCTTCAGCCTTATATGGATCTAGAGGTGCAAATGGTGTGGTTTTAATAACTACAAAAAAGGGTAAAGGCAAAGGGTTTTCGGCAACATTAGAAAACACGATTACCATGAGTGATCCTTTTTTACTTCCAGATTACCAAAATCAATATGGTCAAGGTGGTGGTGGCCAATTCTGGTATAAGGATGGTTTAAACGGTGGATTAAATGATGGAGTCGATGAAAGTTTCGGACCTGAATTAGATTACGTTGTACAACCTGGAGATATTGCTCCGGGAGGAAAATTGTATTGGGCAGTAGAAGCTGGCTTTCCGCAAACGCCTGGTGAAATATTAATGCTTCCTCAATTCGATTCGCCTATAGATCCTAACACCGGAGAACGCATTGCAACACCTTGGATTTCTCATCCAGATAACATAAAAAGTTATTATGAAACAGGTGTTACTAGAATTACCAATTTTTCTGTTAGTAATGGAGGAGAAATAGGTAATATGAGATTATCGCTTACTAACTCTGATGAAGAAGGAATGGTGCCTAATTCATACATGAAAAAGAATACCGTTAATTTCTCTGGAAACGCAAAATTATCAGAAAAGTTTTCTTTTCAGTCTAGCGTTTCTTACATAAATACTAAAGCAAACCTTAGTGGTTCTGGATATAGTAATAATAATTTTGGTCTTCAGAGTATTTGGACAGGGAGACAGGTAGATTACGAATACTTAAGTAATAATATAGAAAACGAAGATGGTACACCAATAACTTGGAACGATCAATTTGCAGATAATCCGTTCTGGACAGCAACTAAAGATTCAAATCCAATGAACAAAAATAGGTTGATTGGTTCTAGTGCTTTAAAATACGATTTTACCGATTGGTTAAGCTTAACAACTAGAGCGGGTATAGATTATTCAAATCAGCAAGTAGAATTAAAAAGAGCCTATTACGGGATCAGTAACCCAGAAGGAAAATACAGCGTAAATAATTATTTCAGACAAGAAATAAACGCAGATGTTTTATTATCTGTAAATAAAGATATTTCCGATAACATCTCTTTTTCTGGAAATCTTGGAGCAAATATTATGAATCGTAAATACCAAACACAAGGTTCTTATGTTAGCCGTTTAGTTGTTCCAGATAACTATTCTTTAGCAAATGCCAAGGAAACACCTACCACTTCATATTATGCAAGTGAAAAGGAAATACAAAGTATGTATGTTTCTCTTTCTTTCGGATTAATGAATCAGCTTTATCTTGATTTAACAGGAAGAAACGACTGGTCTACAACGTTACCAGAAGATAATAACTCTTATTTTTATCCTTCAGCTACAACAAGTTGGATTTTCTCAGAAACATTTAATACCGGCGCTGGGGCGTTTAATTTCGGAAAATTAAGAATGAGTGTTGCGCAAGTGGGGAACGATACAGATCCTTACAGATTAAATGCAACCTATAATGCATCTTCTCCATATGGTAATAATCCGTCTTTTAGTTTAAGTTCGGCTATGCCATCTGCCGATTTAGTAAACGAATTAGTAACGTCTTACGAGGTGGGTCTAAATTTAAAGTTCTTTAATAATAGACTTGGTATAGACGTAACAGGGTATAAGTCTATTGCAAAAAATCAGATTTTAACAGCGCCAATTTCTCCAACAGCAGGATTTAATACACAGACTATTAATGCAGGACAGGTAAATAACGAAGGAATAGAGGTTATTCTAACAGGAACGCCAATACAAACAGATAAATTTTCTTGGGATGTAACAGCAAACTGGAGTACAAATAGAAATGAGATTATTTCATTAAACGACGACTTAGAAAGGCTGGAATTATATAAAACAGAAGGAAATCAAATTACTGTGGTTGCAGATGTAGGAGGTTCTTATGGAGATATGATTGGTAAAGGATTTGTATATCACGAAAACGGTAAACCAATTGTAGGAGAAAATGGAGTTCCTCTTACTAGTGAAGCTAGAAAATTAGGAAACATTATGCCAGATTGGTTAGGGAGTATTAACAACTCGTTTACTTACGGAAACTTTAACTTTAGTGTTTTAATAGATGCCAAATGGGGTGGAGATGTGTACTCTAGAACCAATCAAGACGGATGGGCAACAGGAGCTTTAACAAGTACTGTTGGTAATAATGCTAATGGCGTGCCTGTTAGAGATCCTATAAGTGAAGGTGGAGGATATTTATTCGATGGTGTTTTTGAAGATGGTAGTCCAAATACAATCTACCAAGATTTAGATGGTTTTAGATGGAATAATTTCGCCAGAGCCGAAAGATGGTTGTACGATGCCACTTACGTGAAATTAAGACAAATTAGTATAGGGTATTCTTTAGACAGAGATCTTGTTAATAAAATTGGATTAAGCGGTGTAGACTTTTCTGTTTTTGCACGAAACATTGCATTGTTATACAGTAGAAATGAAAATTTTGATCCTGAAGTTGCAAACAAAGGAGCGAGTCAATCTTCTCAAGGATCTGAATTTGCTGCGCCACCTTCGGCAAGAAACATTGGCTTAAGAGTAAAAATTGACTTTTAGATTGATTGTTAAAATTTTAAAATTTAAAGAAATATGAAACTAAATAAAAAAATATATACCGCATTCATTTTAGCATCGACTTTATTTGCCTGTACCGATGATTATGTAGAAATGAATACAGACCCTAATTCGTTAACAAATGTGCCTTATTCTACATTAATTACGAATTCCGAAATCAGTATACTTAATTCTTATAATTCAATCTTAGACTTCCAAGTGAGTTGGAGCCGCTATAATGTAAGAACAGTATACGTACACAACGAAAGATATGCTTTAGCTGGAGACGGTACCAACTTTAATGTTTACAGTGGTCATTTAAAAAACTTACAAGTTGCTATCGCTAAAGCGGAAGAAGCAGGAGACGACAACACCGTGGCAGTAGGAAATATTCTTAAAGCTTACGCTTTTCAAAACATGACAGACTGGTATGGCGATATTCCATATTTTGAAGCACTTAGTGCCGACGATCCTGAGAGCCCAACGATATATCCTAAATACGATTCTCAACAAAGTATTTACATGGATTTAATAGAACAATTAAAGACAGCAAACGCAATGATCGATCCTACAGCAAATATCGGAACATCGGATGTTATTTTTGACGGAGATATGATGCAGTGGAAAAGGTTTTGTAATTCATTATTGTTAAGAATTTACTTGAGAATGTCGCTTGTCGATGCTGCTACTGCAAAATCGGGTGTAGAAATGATTGCTTCAGATCCATCAACCTATCCTGTAATTAATTCCAACGAGAATGCGGCTTTTAAATACTGGCTTGCTAATGACGCCATTTATAGAAGTCCATATTATATTCAGCCAAGTAACATTGATAGACAACAAAATGCGACTTCAGAATTTATGATTAATTTCCTTAAAGATCGTTCAGATGGTAGATTGCCGGTGTATGCAGAACCGGTGGGAACTACAGGAGAATTTGTTGGATTACCTTTAGGAGCCGAAGGAAATGCACAAGAATTATCTGTAATGGGACTTTCAGAATTTAGATCTGCCGATTCTCCAACACGAATACTTAGATATTCTGAAGTCTTATTTATTTATGCCGAAGCCGCTTTAAACGGTTGGAACGTAGGCTATACTGCCGAAGAAGCATACAATGCTGCAATAACTGCAAGTTTTAACGAGTACGGTCTGGATGCAGGAGATTACTTATCAGATCCGCTTGTAGATTTTAATGGAGGTAAAGATCAAAGAGAATTAATAGGAGATCAGAAATGGTGTGCTATATATCCTGATGGAAACCAAGGTTGGGCAGAAGTGCGCAGAACAGGTTTCCCAAAATATGTGGCCGAAACTGAGCCGGTAGAATCATTATACAGTGGTAAAGGAACTATTGTTAGAAGACCTTATCCGTATTCTGAAGGCGTGTCTAATCCTATAGGATTCGATGCCGCTTTAGAAGCACAACCTGGTATAATAGACGAAAAGTTTGGAGCAGGAGTATGGTGGGATATTAATTAAAAAAAATATTTGAAAAAGATAATTAAGTAAAAGCTTAAACCCGTTAACCTATACATAATCCTTATGTATAGGTTAACTTATAATAAAGAGTATAACTAAATATTAGAAAAAATGAATTTAAAAAATGTACTGGTTTTTTTAATAATTCTTACTACAGTCTCTATTAATGGACAGAATGCAAGCGTTACAAAAACCGATTCTAAAAAGTTTGATCCAGCTACCGTTCTTTGGTACAAGCAACCTGCAAAAATTTGGGAAGAGGCACTTCCTGTAGGTAACGGGAGATTAGGTGGAATGGTTTATGGAAGGCATGACGAAGAGATAATCCAATTTAACGAAGACACCTATTATACAGGAGGACCGTATAACACTGTGGTTAAAGGCGGATATAAGGCACTTCCGGAAATTCAAAAACTTATTTTTGATGGCGAACCTATAAAGGCACATAAGCTTTTTGGAAGAACCATGATGGGCTACCCAGTAGAACAGATGAAATACCAAAGTTTGGCAAATCTTTATCTGTTTTTTAATAATGATGAGGTTGAAGATTATACCAGATCATTAGATCTTAAAACAGGAATCGTGACTGTTAAATATAAATTTGAAGGAGTAAATTACACCAGAGAAATTATTGCTTCAGAAATAGATCAGACTATCGCGATTCGTATTACAGCCGATAAAAAAGGAAGTATTTCCTTTGGCGCGCAACTTCGTGGAGAAAGAAACGATGCACATTCTAATTATGCAACAGATTACTTCCAAATGGATGGTCTTGGAAACGGACAATTAAGATTAACAGGGAAGTCTGCAGATTATTTAGGTGTAGAAGGTAAACTGAGATACGAAGCGCAAATTAAAGCCGTTCCAGAAGGTGGTACCATGACAATGGATAATGCTACTAATACAATTTTAAGTATTAAAGATGCAGATGCCGTAACGTTATACTTTGTAGCAGCGACAAACTTTGTAAATTATAAGGATGTAAGTGGCGATCAGCATGCACGTGTTGCCGAGATGTTAGCTAAACTAGAAAAAACATCTTTTAAAGATGTTAAAGAAAAGGCGTTAACCGATTATAAAAAATTGTTCGATAGAGTATCGCTAACTCTTCCTACAACCGAAAATTCTTATTTGCCTACCGACGAGCGTATGCAAAAAATACAAACGTCTCCAGATCCGCAATTATCATCTTTATGTTACAATTTCGGACGTTACCTATTAATTTCATCTTCTAGACCAGGAACTCAACCTGCAAATTTACAGGGGATTTGGAATAATAAAATGAATCCAGCATGGGATTCTAAATACACCACAAACATTAATATTGAAATGAATTATTGGGCTGTAGAGTCTGGGAATTTACCAGAATTGTTAGAGCCTTTAACTACTATGGTTAAGGAGCTAACAGATCAAGGAGCACAGGTGGCTAAGGAGCATTATGGAGCACGTGGTTGGGTCTTTCATCAAAACACCGATCTATGGCGAGTAGCGGCGCCAATGGATGGTCCAACGTGGGGAACATTTACCGTTGGAGGTGCTTGGTTAACAACGCATTTGTGGGAACATTATTTATATACGCAAGATAAAGAGCATCTTGAAGATATTTATCCTGTAATGAAAGGGTCTGTAGAATTCTTTATGGATTTCTTAGTTAAGTATCCTGGTAAAGACTGGTTGGTTACCAATCCTTCAAATTCTCCTGAGAACCCGCCAGAAGGTAAAGGTTACCAATACTTTTTCGATGAGGTTACGGCAAGTTACTATTTTACAACTATCGCAGCGGGTTCTACTATAGATATGCAAATACTAAAAGATTTATTTAGTTATTATGCTTCGGCAACAGAGGTATTAGGAGTAGATAAGGATTTTGCAAAAGAAGTACTTGAAGCCAGATCTAAATTAGTGCCTTCGCAAGTAGGAAAGGATGGTACGCTTCAAGAATGGACAGAAGATTATGGGCAGATGGAGAAAAACCACCGTCATGCATCTCATTTATATGGTTTGTATCCAGGGAATGTTATTTCTGTAAATAAAACTCCAGAATTAATAGAGCCTGTAAAAAAAGTGCTAGAATTAAGAGGAGATGGAGCTTCAGGTTGGTCTCGAGCATGGAAAGTTAATTTATGGGCGCGATTAAGAGATGGAGATAGAGCGAATAAAGTATTTAAAGGCTACTTAAAAGAACAATGTTATTCGTCTTTATTTGCAATTTGTGGAAGCCAATTCCAAGTCGATGCATCGTTAGGTATGGCCGCTGGAGTAACAGAAATGTTATTACAATCTCAAGAAGGCTATATCGATTTATTACCAGCCTTACCATCAGAATGGTCGGAAGGACAATTTGATGGTGTTGTTGCAAGAGGTGGATTTGAACTAGATTATAAGTGGAAAAACAGTGCGGTAACTTCTTTAGAAGTACGATCTAATGCAGGTAACGTATTTAGTTTTAAAACAGATAAAAAAGTGAAAGTGCTTTCTAGTGGTAAACAAATTAAAGTGAAAAAAGAATCTAAAGGTATCGTGAATTTCAAAACTGAAAAAGGAAAGACATATACTGTAGAAGTAATCTAAAATACGTTTTAGCCAACGATTCAGATTGGCAAAGGACTAAAGTGTTAAAAAAGCTGAGCGATAATCGTTCAGCTTTTTTTTGTTTTCTAAAGTGTGCTTTTTCAATTTAAGAAAAGTTTAGCAGTGTAAGAATTTTAAATGATTGATTTTTTTGAAGTAAAAGATGTCGGTCTTTTTAACCGATAAATAGGTCGATAATTCAAGAAAATCAACGGGTATGGGCTTTTGTAATTTATAGTTAATAATTTTTTTCATTAACTGGAAATTAAGTCTTTAAAACTGATTTGTTAAATGTTAAATATTTGTTATATTTGGTTAACCAATCTGGATAACCAATGAGGTTAATCGGTAAAAAAACAAACATTTATTAATTAAATTAGAATGACTAATGAGGAACATTACACTATTTCTTCTATTACTGTGTACAGCTACAGTAATGGCACAAAACAAAACGTACCTAATCGACGATCCTGATGCTTTACGGGATGTTTATTATCAGCCTGGAGATCAAATTATTTTAAAGAATGGGGTATACGATACAGACGAGCGCATGCGCTTTCTGGGATCAGGTACCGCAGAAAATCCAGTTATTTTTAGAGCAGAAACACCGGGAGGCGTTATTTTTACTGGGGGACCACGATTAACTATCGGTGGAGAATCAGACAAAACTACTGGCGAAATAATTGCAACCGGAGAATATTTAATTGTCGATGGTTTTCACTGGAAAGGTGGTTACGGGGCTAGTAACTTTATCGAGTTTAGAAATGGTTACGATTTCGCACACCACAGTACCATTCAAAACTGTGCGATCGATGGCTTGGAAATCGAACCAGATGATATTGAGGACGGAGTTTATGCAAAACACCGTTGGATTGTATTATACGGAACATACAACAGTGTCCTAAACTGTTCATTTATGAATAAGAAAAGTGCGGGAGCTTTAATATTAGCAGAATACTCTTATAATGCTGTAGGACCACCTTACGGCGATGATGACGACGATAATGCAAATAACACGCGTTGTGAATTAGTCGGGCACACGATTAGTAATAACTACTTTTATAAGTACGAAAAAAAGGACCAATCTTTTGAAAATGCTGGAGATAGTGAAACCATTAGAATTGGAACTAGTGAGTACCAAAATGTAAATAGTGGTGCTGTAGTAAGTAATAATTATTTTGTGGAAGCCGATGGTGAGAATGAAATTATTACCAATAAAAGTAAAAATAACTTTTACATAAATAATACATTTAGAAGATCTAGAGGGTCTTTAGTATTGCGTCATGGTTCTAATGCTACTGTAGAAGGAAATTACTTTTTAGGCGAAAATGTAGACGGTACTGGAGGAATTAGAATTACAGATAGTGATCATACCATCACTAATAATTACATCCAAGATTGTATAACAGTTTTAGATCAAGCCAAGTGGAATAATGGAATCACGTTTATAGGTGGTGGAGATGATGCCGCAGTGAATTGCTCATCTACAAAAGTTTCAAATGGATACCAACAAACAGAGAATATTACGGTGTCTAGAAATACTATTGTAAATACGAATGCGCCTTTATTTTACAACACAGATAAAGGATCTACAGACCCAACAGGAGTAGTTTCTGATAACTTAATTTATTTTACTTCAGATAATGCGAATATTTCAGAGGTAATTTCTGGAGATACAGATAATGCGTATGCAAATCTTGGTACAGCATTAAGCTATTCAGGAAACCTATTTACCGGAACAACTTTAGGCGTAACTAACGATGGTTTTGCAGAAGGAACAGATGTTACTGCAACAGAAAATGGTGAAATATTTACGTTTGCAGGCGCAGAAGGTAAAGGTGCAGATATGGGGACTTATAGTCCGGCGACAGACAGTATGGTGGGTCATGGTATTGGAGCTTGTTTCTTAAATAATTTAGGTGCAAATATTACTAATGGGGATTGTACTATCGAAATCCCTGAGTCTATAATTGTGAGTAGTATTCCAACACTTCCTTACGTGGCTAGTGTTGCAGATGTTACGGTTACGGCTAACGTAGGATGGACTGCAGTATCTAATAACGATTGGATAACTATCGATCCAGATGCAGCCGATGGCGACGCTACTGTTGTGCTTTCTGTAACCGAAAACACAGAATTAATGAGCAGAGAAGGTTCGGTAACATTTACACAAGTAGATGGCGGAGATGGTATTGTAAGAGAATTAATTGTAACTCAAGATGGCGGACCGCGAACCGATTTAATTGAAGGGGTTTCTATCGCTTTTGTATCTAAAGAAAATAGCTCTAAGAATGAAGTCGCTACAAATATGTTAGATAAAGATATGGGTACGGTTTGGACAGCAGATGATGGAGATATTGTAGCAGGAGATTATAAAGGTGATGGGGAATATGTTATCCTAGATTTAGGTGGAACATACGAATTGGATCTAATGCAGTTTAATACGACGGATAAAAGTGAAGCATTCGGATATCAAATATGGGTGTCTACAACAGGAATGGAAGACGCCGATTTTTCTATGATTTTACCTACCGAAGATGACTTATTATTTACAGCTATAAATAGTACAGCGTTCAATGAATTCGATATTAATTCAAAAGCTAAATATGTTAAGGTTATAGGTTTTGGAAGATTTAAAGAAGTAGAGGAATCCGATAGAGCTACCGCAGATTATAGCAGATCTAGTGCATGGACTGCAATTGGAGAAATTGAATTTTTCGGAGATAAAATGCGTGAGAATTTAATTAACACAGGTGGTTCTGATGATCCAGTATCTGTAAATTCTTTTTCTAGTGAAAATGGATCTAAAGGCGAAGTGGCAACAAACACCTTAGATAAGGATTTAAATACAATATGGGCCGCGCAAGACGGTAGTGTTTTAGTAGACGATTATAAAGGTGATGGGGAGTATATTATATACGATTTAGGAAGTCCTTATACATTAGACTTTATTCAATTAAATACTACAGATAAAGACGATGCCTTCGGAATCCAAATTTGGGTATCTACAACAGGTGTAGAAGATGCAGACTTTTCTAAAATTGTTCCAAGTGCTGGAGACTTAGAGTTTACAGCAACAGGTACAACAGATTTTAATCAGTATGTCGTTGATGCCGATGCACGTTACGTAAAACTAATGGGATATGGAAGATTTAATGCCGATGGAGATAAGAGAGAAAGCGCTTGGTCTGCTATAGGAGAAATAGAATTTTACGGAGAGTCAACAACCTTGTCTACAACAGATATAACTAAAAACAGTCTGAAATTGTATCCAAACCCAGTTACAAACGGAGTATTGTATTTAAGTAAGCAATCTGGTAATTTTGATACCTTAAGAATCTACGATGTTTCTGGTAAAACTATTTTATCGAAAGCATTAAACGGATCAATTGATAAAGAAGAGATTAATGTGTCTTCATTGTCTCAAGGTTTATATTTTGTAGAAATTTCAAATGCAAGCAGCAGAGTTGTTAATAAAATAGTGGTTTCTAAATAACCAATATTTTAAACACTAATAATTTTTAACCCTCAGAGAATGGTATTCTCTGAGGGTTATTTTTTTGACCTTACAAAAATACCACAGTTTAAAAACCTTCTAAATAATATAATGCATATAAGTTATTATCTTTAAGTACGACCTAATAGTAGTTAACAATTAATTTATGGAACACATTGCCATTATAGGAAACGGAATTTCTGGTGTGACTCTTGCGAGACATATCAGAAAAAATTCGGATAAAAGGATAACTATAATCTCTTCTGAAACAGAACATTTTTTTTCACGCACAGCGCTCATGTATATTTACATGGGACATATGAAGTTTGAAAATACAAAGCCCTACGAAGATTGGTTTTGGGAAAAGAACAGAATCGAGCTCAAGGAAGGCTTCGTAAAACAGGTCGATACCGCTTCAAAAATGCTTCATTTTGCTGAAGGCGATACGCTTAAATACGATAAACTCGTCATTGCAACAGGAAGTAAACCTAATAAGTTTGGATGGCCAGGGCAGGACCTTAAGGGTGTTATGGGCATGTATCATAAACAAGATTTAGAAAGCTTAGAAACCTATGCGCCTAATAAGGAAACATGTAATAGAGCCGTTATTGTTGGTGGCGGATTAATTGGTATTGAAATGGCAGAAATGCTAAATTCTAGAAATATTCCGGTTACATTTTTAGTGCGTGAAAATAGTTTTTGGAATGGTGTGTTACCTAAAGGCGAAAGTGAAATGATTAATCGTCATATAAAAAGCCATCATATAGACCTTAGGTTATCTACAAACTTAAGGGAAATTGTTTCAGACGAAAACGGCAAAGTAAAATCTATAGTTATTGAGGAAACTGGAGAGGAAATTCCGTGTAATGTAGTGGGCCTTACGGCTGGAGTTGCTCCAAATATCGACTTTCTAAAAGACTCAGGTATAGAAATAGGTCGTGGTGTAAAAGTGAATCGGTTTTTAGAAACTAACGTAGCAGATGTTTATGCTATTGGAGATTGTGCCGAGCAACACGAAGCTATCGGGAACAGACGTCCAATAGAAGCTGTTTGGTATACCGGTCGTATGATGGGAGAAGTGTTAGCGCAAACTATTTGTGGCAATAAAATGGCATACAGACCAGGACATTGGTTTAACTCGGCGAAATTTTTAGATATCGAATATCAAACCTATGGATGGGTGTTTAGCGAAAGGAGTAAACCTGAACACGAAGCACATTTTCATTGGAAGCATGAAGACGATACCAAATGTATTACTGTAGCCTACCATAAAGACACGAACCTATTTTTAGGGATTAATACTTTTGGAATACGTATGCGTCATGAAGTATTCGACCGTTGGCTTACCGAAGCACGCGATGTAGACTATGTCATGCATCATTTGGCCGAAGCTAATTTCGATCCTGAATTCTATAAAACTTTTGAAACCGATATTTTAAAAGCCTACACTAACCAATTACAAACTGTATAAAATGAGTAATAAAATTAACACAAGTATGTCATTGGCTAATCCCGATGCTTTAAATATAACGAACAAGCAAAAAATAGCACTTGCCATTGGTGTTATTGGTTTATTTATAATGGTCTTAGCACTTCTTAATACCGACTTTCCAAATAAAGCTTTGTTTCTTACACTTTCATTAGTCGCTATATTTGGAGGGGTAATAATGTATTCTAGAGAAGCTTATCTTAATAAGTTAGAAGGGATAAAAAACGATGGTGTTTGGTTTAAATCTATTTCGTCTCGTGGTATTTTAGGATGGATACTCGGTGTGGTTTTAACATCGTTTTACATTGTTTTGTATTTCTTTCCAAAGTATTTAGGATTAGGAACAGACGGCGAAGCAAACACAGGTTTAATAGCGCTTTTCGATCCTTTAAGTCAGTTGTTAAGCGGTAGAGATGCCAGCCAATGGTTTGTTTATGGGGTGCTTTATACAGTCGCTATATTAGCGTTTGGATATAAGTTCTTATTAAAATACAGACATAACCGTTATCAGCAATTACGTACAGGGTCGGTTATGTTTTTTCAATTGGGTTTTGCCTTTTTGATACCGGAATTTATGTACGTTATGAATAACGATTTACCATATTACGATCTTAAAAGTATATGGCCACTTAACTACTATATTTTTGACGAATGGTCTGTAAACGGATTTCTTTCAGCAGGAAATATAGGGGTAGCATTATTAATATTTGGGCTATTATCCATTTTTGTAATTACGCCTATTTTAACCTACAAATACGGTAAACGTTGGTATTGTTCTTGGGTTTGTGGTTGTGGTGGTTTAGCCGAAACTGCAGGTGATTCGTTCAGACAATTATCATCTAAAAAAATGTATGCTTGGAAGATAGAGCGTTGGTTAATTCATACGGTTTTAGTCTTTTCGGTAGTGATGACGGTAGCCATGGTGTATTCATATTTAGGCTACGATAAAAACGATTTCTGGTTAACAAGAGATGTGTTTATCTCGTTAGTCATTGGGTTATTAACAGTGGTTTTTGTTGGTGTCATGTACTTTAAAAGACAAGAATTTGGTAAAGATGCCAAAATGGGAGCTATTGGTTATGCCGTAGTTATCGCGTTATTGTTAATCATGCACTTTACGGGAACAACAGAAAATTTATTTTTTATAAAAGCAGGTACTTTAAGAGCGGCTTATGGTTTATACATTGGTTCTATTTTCTCTGGAGTTATTGGGACAGGATTTTATCCTATTTTAGGAAACCGTTCTTGGTGTCGTTTTGGTTGTCCGATGGCTGCTATTTTAGGATTTCAACAGCGTTTATTTTCTAAGTTTAGAATTACAACCAACGGCGGACAATGTATTTCTTGTGGAAACTGTTCTACCTATTGCGAAATGGGGATAGACGTTAGAGCCTATGCGCAAAAAGGTGAAAATATTGTAAGATCTAGTTGTGTGGGTTGTGGTATATGTTCTGCAGTTTGCCCAAGAGGTGTTTTAAAATTAGAAAACGATTCTATGGAAGGTCGTATCAATCCGAATGAAATCTTATTAGGAAACGATGTCGATTTAATGGATTTATTAAATAAGAAATAAAGATCTTAGTTTAAGGTCATATTTAAATACTCGGGGTTTTAATTGACATTCAATTAAAACCCCGAGTATGTTGTTTATAGAGTTTACGTGCTTTAAGATTCTTTATCTTTTTTAGTCACGGGTTCTTTTTCAATTTTAATAAAATAATGAAACGGATTATGCAGGAAATCTTTAAATATATTAAAGACTACTTTAGGAAGCAATCTAAAATTTACTCCTCTCGATTTTAAAGCGAGGTATAAGGTGATTGAAAAACTAACAATAAAATTCACTAACCCAATTAGTAATGCTCCAATTACGGCTAGTAGAATAGTGTGATGACTAAAATCGTAATTCATAATCGAATAACCCAAGTTTGCCGAGCTAAAGGCAACGTGTCTAATATCGATATCAAAAGGTAAAACATGACTTAATAAAAATGTAGAACCCAGAAAAAATCCAAGACTAATATTCCCAAACATGGTTCCCCATTTTTTATCTACAAATGTCGCTAATTTCTCACTTTTTAGTAAAAAACGATTGTTTCGAATACGATGAGGTATTTTTGAAGCAATTACTTTATTATCTACAAAACCAGAAACTAACCCCGAAAACGCTAAGAAAAAACCAGCAATTGCAGCGAAGAAAACCAGTTGAAAACTTGGTACAATTTTATGAATAAGGTATACAGGTTTTACAATCTTAGCCATATCTGCAGTGCTAAATATTTGAATAAGGAGCATGAATATACAGGCCGAAAATATGGCCATTAAAAAGTTTCCCATAACCGAAATAAATTGGCTTCGAAACACTTTTCTTACTATAATGGTAATACTTTTAATCGAATCATATTTTAAAGTACCTTCCTTATCAATGTTTTTAGCCAGTGTCGTAGCCGTCATAGCGGGTTGTTTTGTCGCAATAATTCCTCCCAATTGATTGACAATAATAAAGCACAGGGCATAATTTATACTAAATAGTATAGCATTGCTAACCTCCGATAAATCATAAGTATATAAAAGAAGTTTGAAAAGAGCGAATAAGGCAATTATGCCTCCTCCAAATAAAGAGCGGTAGAAGAATTTCCAATATTCTTTAGTCGTTTCAGCAATATACTTTTCACCTTTGTTAGAAGTGTGTTCTACAATTTCTATAGCAACCAAATCAGAATGTCTACTCAGGTAGCGTCTAACACTATCCTTATGTTTAGAATACACAATAAAGTCGGCCAAGATGTTCTCCCAATGTTGTTTTGAGGAAATATGTATTTTTAAATGAAGTAATTCCTTTATTCTAATGGTGTATTCTAGAATCCGCCTAGTAACTAGGGTTAGGTGAAAACTTGTTCCTATTTTACTTTTGTTTTTTCTTAAATCAATTATAAGAAGCTCTATGGCTTCTAAAGAATTAAAAAGTTGTAATGTCTCCTCTTCATCGAATTCAGATAAGTCGTTTACTTTTTTTAGTAACAACTCGAAAGGTTTAGAGTTTAATTCGATGGAATTATATTTAGCTTTAATATCGCTATCTAAACCAAAGGCAATAACCTTAGCGCATAATGCTTTTATACTTAGGTCTAATTGCTGGGAAATGTTGCCTTCTGATATCGTACTTAAATCTATTAGAGATAATACGTGTTGTACAGGGTTTTCTCTGTTCAGTAAAAAATATTCTATGGTACCTTCGTCAGGAATATTGGGTAATATTTTTCTGTAAAGACGATTTACTATCCCAGAACTAAACCCGTACTCTTCCATTATTGAATACTTGGTAAAAAATGAATAAAAATTTAAAGACTCTGATTTCATAGGTTGGCGCGCTTTTCTAAAAAAATATCATTTGCAATCTGTACTCCGGAATATTAACAATAAACGACTTAAATAAAACATAGAGAGTTAAAAGATGTTAACTTTTTTAGATTAGAGAAAAGTTTATATGTAAGCACTTTTAGAGCGATTTTAATAATCTAAAATAATGAATTTATTTAGAGGTCGCAAGTTCTATTTCTAGCGGGCCAATGGTTTTAAATCAAATCAAACTGCGACTTAGGTATGTGGTTTTATAGTGTTAAAATAGAGGTGTTAATCCCGGTGAATCTTGTTGAAAAGAGCTAATTTAGAACGAAAACATAATATTAAGTCGGAGTTAAAATACGAAAATATCTTCATAGATTTATGGCATGAAATTATTAAAAAATACAAGCTTACTTTTTTTTGTTTGTACAATGTTACTAATACCTAGCTTTAATCTTGTTTACAGTCAGAATAAGCAAATTAAAGATAGTTTGTCTTACTTTATAGAAACAGTCGCTAATCCAAAAAATATAACGAATTTAAGTCGTGCCTATTTATACTTTGAAAAGCTTAAATATGAAAGCTTAAAAAAGCAAGACACTAATAATGTGTTATTTAGTTTGCAACATTTATCCAAGGTACAATATAGTTTAGGTGATTATTTTGGAAGCGAAAATTCGGTGGTCGAAGGTTTAAGTGTTTTAGCGGTATGCGACGGCGATACGTATTTAAACTTTAAATTAAGTTTTCTTAATAAGCTAGGTAAGATATCTGCTAAGCGGTTGGATTACGATACAGCCATCCAGTATTACAATCAGGCTATAGCCATAGCGAAAGATCAGGAACACCTCAATATTATTCATAATAATAAGGCTTTAATTTATGTAAAGCAGGAAAAATATGAGTTAGCAGAACAGGAGTTTAAAGATGTATATGAAAATAGTTTGGGGCTCGACAATGATTTCGAAACCAACAAGGCTTTAAATAATTTAGGTTTTGTACAATCTAAATTAAACAAACCAGAAGGCTTAACAAACATGCTAAAAGCCTTGGAATTAAAAAAAGCTATAAATCATTCTACAGGTTTGTATTGGAGTTATTCCAATCTTTCTGAATATTACAGGGACCAGAACGATATAAAACAAGCCAAGTTTTATGCCGATAAAAGTTACGAGTTAGCAAAACAAATTAATAGTCCGGCGTTAATAAAACAGGCTTTAGCGAAACTAATCGCTATTAATGGAGATGAATATGCTCAGGTATATTTGGCGATTTCAGATAGTTTATCTGTGATTCAACAATTACAGGAAAATAAGTATTCTAAAATTAAATACGACTACTCGAGAAATGAACAATTAGCGAATGTTACAGAAATTGAAAAAGAACGACAAAAACGATGGAAGCTCACCTATTTATCTATAGGAATTTTCTTGGCTTTTATGTCGGGGGTTGCTATTGTTTTTCAGAAACTAAAATACCGAAGGGAAAAAATCCAACAGGTTTACATTACCGAAAAACGTATTTCGAAAAAAATTCACGATGAGGTTGCGAACGATGTACATCGCGTAATTAACAAATTACAGTTTCAGTCGCATATTAGTGAAGACATAATGGACGATTTAGACCATATTTATACGCAAACACGAGATATTTCTAAAGAAAATAGCCATTTAGATGTAGAACATAATTTTGAAGAATTGTTAAACGACTTATTGTTGAGCTATAAAACTTCCGAAGTAAATATAATTACTAAAACAGCTCCAGAAATTAATTGGAATAAAATAGAAGCTTATAAAAAAGTAACTATTTTCCGGTTAATACAAGAGCTTTTAGTAAATATGAAAAAACACAGTAACGCTTCAATAGTAGTACTTAAATTTAGTAAAAGTAGAAGAAAAATTGTGGTGGCTTATTCGGATAATGGCAATGGTTGTGAAATAAAAAAGGGTTCTGGCGTTCAAAATATGGAAACCCGTATAAAATCTACAAATGGAACCATTACTTTTGAATCAGAACCGGATAAAGGTTTTAAAGCTAAAATAACCATATAGATATGTTTAAAAAAGTTTTAATAGCAGACGATTACGATGTGGTAAATGAAGGTGTGCTTAGTATGCTTAATGATATAGGCGTTACTAATGTAAAAAGCGAGCAGTATTGCGATATGGCATTGCTTAAGATTAAAACAGCGAATCACGAAAATGATCCTTTCGATTTATTAATAACAGATTTGTCCTTTAAAACAGACTTTAAGGATGCTCGCTTAAAATCTGGAGACGAACTTGTTCATGCCATAAGAGAAGAAGGTTTCGATATTCCTATTATTGTGTATTCTACCGAAGATCGTCTGCAACGTGTAAGAACATTGGTAAATAAATACAATATTAATGCGTATGTCTGTAAAGGACGTAGAAGTATTTTTGAATTGAGGCAAGCGATTTCAGTAATTGAGAACAATAAATTATTTCTGTCTCCCGCAGTAGAAAATGCTCTAAATCCGCAGACGTCTTTAGAAATGGACGACTACGATATTAACCTTATTAAATATTTATCTGAGGGCTTATCGTACAACGATATTACTATTAAATTGGAAAAACAGAATATTAAACCAAGAAGTTTAAGTTCTATCGAAAAGCGTTTAAATAAATTAAAACTAGATTTTAAAGCAAATAATGTGATTCACCTTGTAGCTATCGCTAAAGACTTAGGTCTTATTTAAGGATTTCTAACTTCATAGATTTTTGACTTAAAAACACTCTGTATGGGGTGTTTTTTTTGTTTATAATTTAATTAATAATAAGTAAATAATCTTGTGCTTTTATGAGTTATTATTAGATTATATTTGCCCAAGTTGTAAGCAGGGTGTTGAAACTCAGCTTATTCATTTTTAAATGTGTTTTATTATGAAAATATTTCAGTGTAGTCATTGCGATTTTCCCGTGTTTTTCGAGAATACAACTTGCGAAAGTTGTGGGTCTGCTTTAGGGTATTTAGATTTTGAAAATGAAATTTTGGCCAACAATACTAATCAGTTAAAGTGGGATATTAACGGCGAGAGTTATACATACTGTAAAAATAAAAATTTACATGCATGCAACTGGTTGGTTCCAGTAAACGACGATAATGGTTTTTGTAATTCTTGCGAGTTAAATAGAACTATACCAGATTTAGATATTCCTGAATATTACGAACGCTGGCAAATTATGGAAATTGCCAAGCATAGACTTATTTATGCTTTACAACGTTTACAGCTTCCAATAGTTAGTCAGTTTGAAAATCCGCAATCCGGATTATTTTTCGATTTTTTATCCAAGGAAGATGCAAATATCGATGGTAAAAAGGTAATGACGGGGCATGCCAATGGTGTTATTACTATTTTGTTAGCAGAAGCAGATACTGTGAGTAGGGAACAAACTCGAATTTCTCTAAATGAAAAATACCGCACCTTAATTGGGCATTTTAGGCATGAAGTTGGACATTATTATTGGGATAGAATATTCCGGTCTAACGATGTTTTTTTAAAGGAATATAGAGCCCTTTTTGGAGACGAAAGTCAGGATTACGGGGAATCTTTAAAAGTACATTATAAGAATGGTGCGCCGGAAAATTGGAAAGAAAATTTTATAAGTACTTACGCATCATCTCATCCATGGGAAGACTGGGCCGAAACTTGGGCGCATTATTTACATATTTTAGATGCTATGGAAACGGCTTTTTATTTTGGTTTAGAAGGGGTTCCAAACCTTCGGAATTCTCACCATATGCGTATTAATGCCATTTACCCTTATAAAGATAATATCTCCTTTAAGGCTATATTAGACGAAACATCATCTTTATTTTATGCGGTGAATAGTATAAACAGATCTATGGGGATAACCGATGTCTATCCATTTGTGATTTCAGATAAAGTAAAAGAGAAATTAGAATTTATCCATCAGATTTTACAGCGTTATAAGGAAGCCAACAAGGAAAATTAATTTATTCTACAAGAAATTTTCGTTTCGTAAAGAATGGTTGGCTGTTCGAAGTTGAAAGTATTAAAGAGTGTGTATCTAAACTGTGTATAATTTGTATACATAAAATGTTAAACTGTGTATTTTTTACACACAGGTTTTTTGTCAAAAAATGCTAAAACCCTTGTATGTAGTGGGTTTGTTGTAATGGCATATGTATTGCTAATCTATAAGTGTCTACCGATTTACATATTGGTAACATTTAAAAAGATAGATAACTTTAGTAGCACATATATTATGGAAACAGCAACACTAACCTCATCTCAAGTAGAATATTCACAAACTGGGTATAGTAGTTTGTCACTTATAAATAGATTATTTTTTAGTAATGAATCATTTGTTAAAAGAAACACCAAACACTTAAGTGCAATGGTTTTTACGAGCATTTGTTTATTTATGATCGGAACTGCATTTGGCATCTTTGCTTTTTATCAAGAATTCAACGATATTTTATTAAACCCACTTTATAACCCTATAGCTTATGGTGCTTTTTTCGTTTTAAACGGTTGGTTGTTATTTAGTGCTGTAGTATATCTATACAAGTTAAATCTATATTTAAAAAATAAGTCATCAGAATTTGCTACTGAAGAAAACGAAAATATAGTAATTAATAAGGTTGCTGTATCAGAAGTTGCTGGATCTGTTATTGAAACTGAGCATGCTTTAAGTAACTCAATAAAAACATTTATAGAGAAGTTCAATGCTTCTATAACGCAAGCTATTCTAACTACTAAAAGCGTTATTTTTACACGTATTTCTGTAGCACATAATAATGGTAAAGCCCTTTTGGATCAGGTAGAATCCTATTTTATTAATTTAGATAAGGAACTAAAACAAGGATTAGATATTCGTGCATTTAACGACTTACATTTTAAATGAATGTCAATGTATAAGAACGCTTATTAATCCTGATATTTTAAGGTAAGCCACTAAAGTATTACTTAAAGAAAAATTAGTCGATAAATAAATACATTAAAACCTTCAAGAGTTTATATTCTTGAAGGTTTTTTTTGTTTAAATAGTTCCAATTTTTTCAGGGTGTAATTAGAAAATTACTTAAACCTTTAAGTAGATTAAAAAGCGGATTTTTAATGGCGAATAATACGGGTGTAAAAGGCTTATATTGTTGATGTTTTTGCCATATTTTAGCATAGAAAAGTATACAAGCGTTTACAGTTTTAAAAAACCTAATGTGTAGATATTATTCAATATTTTGAGATATAATTCCTAAATTCATATTTAATTGAAGGTATTCTTATCGTTTTTGTTGAATTTAAAAAAAGAACAAAGATGTTGACAATAAAAGAATCTTCATTTTTATAGTTACTCAATAAAACATATTTTTCTTTAGAAATGTATCATTTAGGAATAGATTTAGGTAGTTCGTCAGTTAAAGTCGCTTTAGTTGATGCTGACAGCGGAAAAAAAATAATATCACTTCACGAACCTCCAAACGAGATGGAGATTATTGCGGTTAATCCAGATTGGGCAGAGCAAGATCCAAATATGTGGTGGACGCATGTGTGTAATGCGATAAAACGTGTTATAAAAGAATCGGATGTTAACGTTTCGCAGATAAAAAACATAGGGATTTCTTACCAGATGCACGGTTTAGTTATCGTAGATGAATCTGGACACCCGTTACGAAATTCAATAATTTGGTGCGATAGCCGGGCTGTTAATATTGGGAGGAAAGCATTAGAAGATTTAGGTGAAACCTTCTGTGGCGAACATATGCTAAATGCTCCAGGAAATTTTACGGCTTCTAAATTAAAATGGGTTATAGATAATGAACCTGAAACATACAAAAGCACTTATAAATTTATGTTGCCAGGCGATTTTATCGCATATAAACTTACCGGGAAAATGGCGACCACTAAAAACGGATTGTCCGAAGGTATTTTATGGGATTATAAAGCAGACGAGGTTGCTACTGGCTTATTAGATTATTATGGGATTGATAAAAATTTAGTCCCAGAAATTGTAGAGAATTTTACCAACCAAGGGAGTGTAAACGAACAAGCATCTAAGGACACCGGTTTGCCATTGGGAGCTCAGGTTACTTACCGTTCTGGAGACCAGCCAAACAATGCATTGTCACTTAATATTTTTAATCCGGGGGAAGTTGCGGCTACAGGTGGTACTTCGGGCGTTGTGTATGCGGTTTCCAATAATTTAAAACCTCAAGAGATTTCAAAAGTAAATCATTTTGCACATGTTAATTACACTAAAGAAGAACCTATTATAGGAACACTTCTAAATATAAATGGCGCAGGGATTCAGTACCGTTGGTTGCGAAATAATTGTGGAAACGATTCTTACGAAACCATGAATACCAAAGCTTCAGAAGTAGAAGTTGGTTCTAATGGTGTAGTTATTATACCATTTGGAAACGGAGCAGAGCGCATGTTAGAAAATAAAAATGTAGGCACGCATATTTTAAACCTCAATCTAAATTCGCACGGTAATGCGCATTTGTATCGCGCATCTTTAGAAGGTATCGGTTTTTCGTTTGTTTATGGCGTTGAAATTCTGAAAAAAGATATAGGTAATATTAAAGTTATTCGTGCTGGTAATGATAATTTATTCCGTTCAGAAATCTTTGCAAACACTGTAGCTACACTAATTAATCATGACATCGAAATTTACAATACTACGGGAGCTGTAGGAGCGGCTAGAGCGGCAGGTTTAACAGATGGGAACTTCGATAAATTTGGTGAAAATATTACCAATAACGATCATGTGATGACGTGTACCCCTTTGGAAAATAAGGCACCGTATGAAACCGCATACGAAAGTTGGAAAAATGAATTAGAAATGATATTAAAACACAAATAAATTATGGCAACATTAGGAAATAAGGAGTATTACAAAGGCATCGGAGATATAAAATTTGAAGGAAAAGAATCCGACAATCCGTTAGCATTTAAATATTATAATCCGGAACAAGTTGTAGCAGGAAAAACAATGCGCGAGCATTTTAGATTCGCCATTTCGTATTGGCATACGTTCTGCGGAACAGGAGGCGATCCGTTTGGACCAGGAACTTTAAATTTTCCTTGGGACGAACCATCAGATGCCATTGAAGCTGCAAAAGCAAAAGCAGATGCCGCTTTTGAATTTATTACTAAAATGGGTTTCGATTATTACTGTTTTCACGACGTAGATTTAGTGAGAGAAGGATCTTCTTTTGGAGAGTTAGAAAGTAGGTTAGCAACAATTACCGAGTATTTAAAAGAAAAACAAAAAGCTTCAGGTGTAAAATTACTTTGGGGAACTGCCAACTGTTTTTCTAATCCGCGTTATATGAATGGTGCATCAACCAATCCAGATTTTAATGTATTAGCAAGAGCTGGTGGTCAGATTAAATTGGCTATGGATGCAACTATTGCTTTAGATGGAGAAAATTATGTGTTCTGGGGTGGTCGTGAAGGTTATATGAGCTTATTAAACACAGATATGGGGCGTGAATTAGACCATATGGGACAGTTTTTAGGTATGGCTAGGGATTATGCAAGAGCACAAGGTTTTAAGGGGAACTTCTTTATCGAGCCTAAACCAATGGAGCCAATGAAGCATCAATACGATTTTGACTCTGCTACAGCTATTGGGTTCTTAAAAGAATATGGTCTAGATAAAGATTTTAAAATTAATATCGAAGTCAATCACGCAACTTTAGCACAACACACATTCCAACATGAAATTGCTACCGCAGCAAAAGCGGGTATGTTAGGAAGTTTAGATGCAAACCGT
The DNA here is from genome assembly GCF_056238645.1 of Formosa sp. F44. The sequence continues at coordinate 53,061 of NZ_JBWDLJ010000002.1, read as the reverse complement.
GGAGATTACCAAAACGGTTGGGATACAGATCAGTTTCCAAATAATATTCAAGAGACTACAGAGGCCATGTTAGTGTTTTTAAAAGCAGGTGGTTTACAAGGTGGAGGTGTGAATTTCGATGCTAAAATTAGAAGAAATTCAACAGATATGGAAGATGTATTCCATGCGCATATTGGTGGAGCAGATACGTTTGCAAGAGCTTTATTAACTGCAGATAGAATTATTACATCTTCGGCTTACGATACATTAAGAACAGAACGGTACAGTAGTTTCGATTCAGGAAAAGGAAAAGATTTTGAAAACGGAAAATTAAACTTTCAAGATTTATATAAAATCGCTCAAGAGAATGGCGAATTAGAATTACAAAGTGGAAAGCAGGAATTATTCGAGAATATAATCAACCAATATATTTAATAAACATCCTTAAAGGTGTTATAAAGCTGTATCGTATTCAATATAAAGGATACGATGCAGTTTTTGTTATTCCATTTTTATAGTAAAACAAATTAACTAAACCACATAAACATGTCAACTTCACACAATGCAGCCTTTTTATGGCGCTTAACCTTGGTCGCGACCTTGGGAGGATTACTCTTTGGTTACGATACAGCAGTAATTTCTGGTACCGTTAGCTCATTAGATGAATTTTTCGTGCTCCCCTTCGGGTTGTCCGAAATGGCTTCTAATGCACGGCTAGGATTTTTGGTCTCAAGTGCTTTAATAGGATGTATTATTGGTGGGATTACAGGTGGTTTTATTAGTCGGAAATTGGGACGAAAAAACGGACTAATATTAGCCGGGATTTTATTTTTATTATCTGCAATAGGATCTTCTGCTCCAGAGTTGTTTCTAAAGTCTATAGGTGAAGGCGATCACACATTTATTTACTTCTTTATAGTATACAGAATAATTGGTGGTATTGGAGTTGGATTAGCGTCTATGTTATCTCCGCTCTATATCGCAGAAATCGCACCTGCAAAAAATAGAGGTAGATTAGTTTCTATGAATCAGTTTGCTATTGTTTTCGGAATGTTAATTGTATATTTTGTTAATTATTATATTTCTAGTTTAGGAAACGATAATTGGCTTAATACTATAGGATGGCGTTGGATGTTTGCTTCTGAAATAATACCTGCTAGTCTATTCTTGTTCTTTTTAATGTTTGTTCCAGACACACCAAGATCTTTAGTGTTAAAATCTAAGCCAGAAAAAGCTTTAGATGTCTTAACAAAAGTGAATGGTGCTACGGAAGCTAAGATTATTCTTTCTGAGATTAAAAATACAGTAACAGCTAATTCGGGGAAGCTCTTTTCTTATGGAGTGCCTGTAATTATATTCGGAATACTGCTATCTGTTTTTCAACAATTTGTTGGGATAAATGTAGTGCTCTATTATGCTCCCGAAATTTTTAAAAGTATGGGCTCTGGTACAGATACCGCTTTAATGCAAACGATAATTGTAGGGGCTATAAATTTATTATTTACCGTTCTAGCAATGCAAACTGTCGATAAATTTGGAAGAAAACCATTAATGATTATTGGTGCTTTGGCTATGGCTGTAGCGATGTTTGCCTTGGGGACATCATTCTTTAGTCATTCACTAGGTCTGTTTTCTCTAATTTGTATGTTGGTATATGTCGCGGGTTTTGCGATGAGCTGGGGGCCTGTAACCTGGGTGCTTCTATCTGAGATTTTCCCTAATAACATTCGTGGAAAAGCTTTAGCTGTTGCCGTAGCGTGCCAATGGGTTGCCAATTATTTAGTATCTTGGACGTTCCCGATGATGGATAAGAATAGTTACTTAATCGAACAGTTTAATCACGGATTTGCTTATTGGATTTACGGACTAATGGGCGTTCTTGCCGCATTCTTTGTTTGGAAATTTATTCCTGAAACCAAAGGAAAAACATTAGAAGAAATGAATGATTTATGGACTAAAAAATAAAACAATAATAGATGCCTAAAATCTAATACTGATAATCGTATTGGATGGTAAAACTTTTAATGGCCAGTACATAAATTTATTGCAAGGTAAAATTTAGGTACTGGCTATTTTATTACCAAAGGTTTTGTGCTATTGCGTTCTATAAGTGTTGTTTTTATTGTTCTTGTTTCGAAAACGGGATCAATATCCTGAGGTTGTTCTATTTTTGAAATCAGTATTTCTGTAGCGGTCTTTCCCATAAATACACTATGCTGATTGATACAAGTAATGGAAGGTTTTGTGTATTTAAAAAAGTCGCTACTTGTAAAGCTAATTATAGAAATATCGTCGGGGATAGTATACCCGCGATCTTGAGCAATTACCATCGCTTCCACAGCTGAAAACTCTTCTAATCCAATAATAGCATCTACATCCTGATAATCTAACATGGTTTTTATTTCGGTCTCGAAGTCGTATTCGGGCTTTATAAGCGTTATTATTTTTTTATTAACCGGTAGTTTGTAATCTTCTAGGGCCTTTAAATATCCGTTAATTCTTAATTTAATAATTCCCACATTTTTTAAGGTAGAAACCACCGAAATATGTTTACATCCTGTTTTTATTAGGTGTTCCGTAGCTTTATAGGCACAGTTAAAATCGTCTACAATAACTTTATCGGTAATCACGGAATCTGAAATACGATCGAACATAACTATGGGGCCAGCATTTTCAATAAATTCTTCCAAATGTTTAAAATGCTGTTTAGATTCGGTTTCTTCACTTAATGAAATGAGTAAGCCATCTATTAAACCATTTTCTAACATGTTTAAGGAAGCAATTTCTTTATCTAATTTTCCATGAGATACGATGGTAATTACATTATAACCTTTTTCGTTTGCGATCTGTTCTATGCCACTAAACGTTTTTACAAAAAACGGATTTAAAATTGAAGGCATAATAACACCTATAGTTTTAGTTTTTTTGTTTAATAAGCTTAAGGCTATGCGATTGGGTCTATAATTGTGTTGAAGCGCATACTCTTGAATTTTTTGTTTTGTCGAAATACTAATTTCATGACTGTCTTTTAACGCTTTAGAAACGGTGGCAATAGATACATTAAAGGCTAGTGCTATTTGTTTTAATGTGATGCGTTGTTTCATAAAATGTTTAAGCTTTTAAAATCTAAATAATGTTGATGCGCTGTTCTTGTAAAAGTATTAAAATAGCTTACAAATTAAAACCAGTAAATTTTTTAAATAACTTTGGTATGGGGATTCATTTATCAAAACCATTGTATTGGAAATAGTTAATCCGAGTAATTAAATAAAAGTTAATATTATTGGTAATTACTAAGAATCATAAAAATACGCTAAAATAGTAGTGGTAATAGTTGTTTAAGTAAAGTATTTTATCTTAAATTTGTGGCGTTAAGAGAGATTGAATTAATAGCAGATTTTAATTTTTTAATTAACAATTTTGGACACATAGTGAGCCAATAATTCATAGTGATGCAAGATAAAACTAAATTTTTTTTAATCCTTTTTATATTGGTAGGGGTAATGTGTTTTGCCCAAAACCCACCTGCACCACGAGCTTTTAATGATGCTCCTCCTCCTCCTGCATTTCCTGTAGACGGTGGTTTAGTCATTTTAATCGCTGCCGGAGCATATTATGGTGTCAAAAAATCTTTGAAGCACTAAGATTACTTTATATCAAACTCCAATAAGCGTTTTACATATTTCCCGAGTACATCAAATTCTAAGTTTACAGTATCCCCGATTTTAAAATACTTAAAGTTGGTATGTTCGAAAGTGTAGGGTATTATTGCGACACTAAATTGATCGCGTTTAGAATTAACCACTGTTAAGCTTGTCCCATTTACAGTAATAGAGCCTTTTTCTATCGTAATATTATTCAAATCCTTGTTGTATTCAAAAGTAAATAACCAACTTCCAGAAGTTTCTTTAATATCTATACATGTTGCAGTTTGGTCGACATGACCTTGTACAATATGTCCATCTAAGCGATCTCCAAGGAGCATAGCGCGTTCTAAGTTTACTAAATCGTCTGTTTTAAGAGATCCTAAGTTTGTTTTGTTTAAGGTTTCTTGTATAGCCGTTACAGTATATGTGTTTTCGCTTATGCTTACAACAGTTAGGCATACACCATTGTGAGCCACACTTTGATCTATTTTTAATTCAGAAGCTAATTCACATTCTATGGTTACATGTAGATTACCTTGATCTGATTTAAGATTAGCAACACGACCTAAATTTTCTATTATTCCTGTAAACATATTAATTCAATTATTTGGTTAAATTTGTATCTGTAAAATTACGAACAAAATAGTTATCAAGTTTAATGAAGAAAGAAGAAAATATAATAGTTGGAATTTCAATTGGAGACTTGAATGGGATTGGTGGTGAAATTGTATTGAAGACTTTTGAAGACCCAAGAATACTAGAATTTTGTACGCCGGTGATTTTCGCTTCAGTTAAAGTGATGTCTTTTTTTAAGAATCATTTTAAAATGGATATGAATTTTAATGGCATTAACCATATTAACCAGATGGTTATAGGTAAGGTTAATGTTTTAAATTGTTGGAAAGAGAATGTGTCTATAAATTTCGGGAAAGAAGATCTTAAAATAGGCGAATATGCTATTAAATCTCTTGAATCTGCAACTGCGGCGCTAAAAGAAGGCACTATAGATCTTTTAGTAACCGCACCTATTAACAAACACAATATTCAGTCGGATAAATTTAAGTTTCCTGGACATACAGATTATCTAGCGCAAGAGTTAGAGGGAGAGAGCTTAATGTTTATGATTACTGACACTTTAAAAGTAGGCTTGTTAACCGATCATGTTCCAGTTAGTGAAATTGCAAACCATATTACTCCTGAATTAATTGAGAAGAAAATAAGTACCGTATATAAATCACTTCAACGAGATTTTCAGATTTCTAAACCAAAAATTGCTGTTTTAGGCATCAATCCGCATACAGGGGATAATGGTGTGATTGGTAATGAAGATGATACCATTTTACGTCCTACTTTGGCTAAAATTAAAGAGAGTGGTAAATTGGTTTATGGTCCATATGCAGCAGACAGCTTCTTTGGCTCGAATAATTATAAGAATTTTGACGCTATAATTGCCTCGTATCACGATCAAGGATTAATTCCGTTTAAAACTTTATCGTTTGGAGAGGGTGTAAATTATACTGCGGGCTTAAATAAAGTACGTACATCTCCAGATCATGGTACAGCATTCGAAATCGCAGGGAAAGGTATTGCAAACGTAAGCTCGTTTAAAGAAGCGTTATTCTCAGGAATACAGATTTATAAGCACCGTTTGGAGTATGATAAGCTTGTGAAAAGAGTGTAAAATATTAAATAAAAAAGATATAAACAAAAAAATGTTTATAAGTAAGCTTGTGTAAAATAAAAATTCATATATTTGCAGGCTCAAATTAGATATGGAAATGAAGCTGTTGAAAGAATTTACAATCCAATTCGTTGGATTAAAATTAGGCAAACATCAATTCGAATATCAAATTGGACAAGAGTTCTTTGCACATTTTGGGTATGAAGATTTTAATGATGCTGATATTCAGGTACATGTTCTTTTCGAAAAGAAGAATACGTTATTGGAATTGCATTTTGAAATCTCGGGAATTGTAAATGTCTATTGTGATGTCACAAACGAACCTTACGATCAACCTATTCAAAATGAATTTGATTTGGTAGTGAATTTTGGTGATGAGTATAATGACGAAGAAATTGATTTACTAATTATTCCTCACGGGGAATATGAATTAAATATACAACAGTATATTTATGAGTTAATAGTATTAGCAATTCCTACGAAACGTGTTCACCCTGGAGTTGAAGATGGCACGTTACAATCAGAAATACTCGATAAACTAGAAGAATTGAGTCCTAAAATTAAGGAAGAAAAAAAAGACCAAGAGGAGTCAGACCCTCGATGGAATACATTAAAGAAACTATTAACGGATAATAAATAAATAGAAAATGGCACATCCTAAAAGAAAAATCTCGAAAACAAGAAGAGATAAGAGAAGAACACATTACAAAGCAACTGCGCCACAGATTGCTACATGTCCAACGACAGGAGAAGCTCATTTATATCACAGAGCACACTGGCACGAAGGTAAATTATATTACAGAGGTCAAGTTTTAATCGACAACTCAGAGGTAGAAGAAAATTTAGCATAAGTATTATGCAAGCATATAAAAAAACGCTCCATTGTGAGCGTTTTTTTTGTCATATAGTTTTCTATAAGTCAAAAACAACTTAATTTGCATTCAATTAAACCAAAAAATTAAGTAATTTGGCCGTAAAATTGATGTTTCAGGTCTAATTATCTAAGTTTTGGTTCAATAATTTATACGCTATGAGTAAAATAACAGCGGCTATTACAGCTGTAGGAGGATATGTGCCCGAACATGTTTTAACAAATAAGATGTTAGAGTCTATGGTTGAAACTAATGATGAATGGATTACATCGAGAACTGGAATTAAAGAACGTCGTATTTTAAAGGAAGAAGGGCAAGGAACTTCTTTTCTAGCTATAAAGGCTGCTCAGGATTTAATTAATAAGTCGGGAGTAGACCCTACACAAATCGATTTAGTAATTGTTGCTACTGCAACACCAGATATGAAAGCTGCTGCAACTGCATCTTTTACAGCAACAGCGATTGGAGCGGTAAATGCGTTTGCATACGATTTAGAAGCTGCGTGTTCTAGTTTCTTATTCGGAATGTCTACAGCATCTAGTTACATCGAGTCTGGACGTTATAAAAAAGTATTACTTATTGGAGCAGATAAAAACTCTTCAATGATTAATTATAAAGACCGAGCAACATGTATTATTTTTGGTGATGGAGCCGGTGCAGTGTTATTCGAACCTAATGAAGAAGGTTTAGGATTACACGACGAATATTTAAGAAGCGATGGTGCTGGTAGAGATTTTCTACAAGCTACCTATGGCGGATCATCTTACCCTGTAACTCCCGAAGCGGTAGCCGAAGGAAAGCACTTTGTGTTTCAGGATGGGAAAACGGTATTTAAAAATGCAGTGTCTAATATGGCAGATGTTGCTGAAAAAATATTAGAACGTAATAATTTATCTAAAGACGATATTTCTTGGCTTGTAGCCCACCAAGCAAACAAGCGTATTATAGATGCAACAGCTAAACGAATAGATTTAGACTCAGAAAAAGTAATGATTAATATAGAAAAGTACGGTAATACGACTTCTGCTACATTACCATTATTACTTTTTGATTATGAAAAACAACTTAAAAAAGGCGATAAATTAGTTTTTGCTGCTTTTGGAGGTGGTTTTACATGGGGATCTATTTACTTAACCTGGGCATACAATTCTTAATTGACTAATAATAACTTATTTTAAAATCTAATTTATTATGGATTTAAAAGACATTCAAAATTTAATCAAATTCGTTGCTAAATCTGGTGCAAGCGAGGTTAAATTAGAAACCGATGATGTAAAGATTACCATCAAAACTGGTGGTGACGATAAAGGTGAAACTACAACTTATGTACAACAAATACCTGTAGGAACTCCAGTTGCTCAGGCTCCTGTTGCACCACAAACTGTAGCAACCACTCAAGCAGCACCTGCCGAGGCAGAAGCGAATTCAAAATATATAACTATTAAATCTCCAATTATCGGGACTTTATATAGAAAACCCTCTCCAGACAAACCACTGTTTGTAGAAGTTGGTCAAACTATAGCCGAAGGTGATGTACTTTGTATTATTGAAGCGATGAAACTTTTTAACGAAATCGAATCAGAAGTATCTGGTAAAATTGTTAAAATACTTGTAGATGATGCGTCTCCAGTAGAATTCGATCAACCATTATTCTTGGTAGATCCATCATAACAAATTTTAAAATTCCAAAACAAATCCCAATTGACTTGGAATTTGGAATTTGAGATTTTTAAATTGTATACGTTATGTTTAAAAAAATACTAATAGCCAATAGAGGGGAAATAGCACTACGTGTTATTAGAACCTGTAAAGAAATGGGAATTAAAACGGTTGCAGTTTATTCTACAGCCGATGCAGAAAGTTTGCATGTAAAATTTGCAGATGAGGCCGTATGTATAGGTCCTGCCGCAAGTAGTGAGTCCTATTTAAAAATGTCTAATATCATTGCTGCTGCAGAAATAACAAATGCAGATGCTATTCACCCAGGATATGGGTTTCTTTCAGAAAACGCAAAATTTTCTAAAATATGTGAGGAACACGATATCAAGTTCATTGGGGCTTCTGCCGATATGATCTCTAAAATGGGAGATAAAGCCACAGCAAAGGAAACTATGAAAGCTGCCGGAGTACCATGTGTGCCTGGTAGTGATGGTATTATTTCAGATTTCGAAATGTGTCAAAAAGTAGCCTTAGAAACCGGATATCCAGTGATGCTTAAAGCAACTGCTGGTGGTGGAGGAAAAGGTATGCGTGCCATTTGGAAAGAAGAAGACCTAAAAGAAGGTTGGGATTCTGCCCGCCAAGAAGCTAAAGCAGCCTTTGGAAACGATGGTATGTACATGGAGAAACTTATTGAAGAACCAAGACATATCGAAATCCAAATTGTAGGAGATTCTACAGGTAAAGCATGCCATTTATCAGAACGCGATTGCTCTATTCAGCGTCGTCACCAAAAGCTAACAGAAGAAGTGCCTTCGCCATTTATGACGAAGAAACTGCGTGATGCTATGGGGGCAGCTGCTGTTCGTGCCGCAGAATATATAAAGTACGAAGGGGTGGGAACTATCGAATTTTTGGTAGATAAGCACCGTAATTTTTACTTTATGGAAATGAATACGCGTATTCAGGTAGAACACCCTATTACAGAGCAAGTAATAGACTTCGATTTAGTTCGTGAGCAAATTCTTGTTGCTGCCGGTGTGCCAATTTTAGGTAAAAACTATACTCCAAACATGCATTCTATAGAGTGTCGTATTAACGCAGAAGATCCATATCACGGATTCCGTCCGTCTCCAGGTCGGATAAATACATTACATGCCCCAGGAGGTCATGGTGTGCGTTTAGATACACATGTTTATGCAGGTTATAGCATTCCGCCAAATTACGATTCAATGATTGCAAAGTTAATTACTACGGCGCAAACTCGTGAAGAAGCCATAAGTAAAATGAAACGTGCGTTAGACGAATTCGTAATAGAGGGTGTTAATACCACGATTCCATTCCACAGACAATTAATGGATCATCCAGATTATGTCGCTGGAAATTATACTACTAAATTCATGGAAGATTTCGTAATGGAAAAACCTCCAAAAGAAGATTAAAATATACAAACTCCGGAATTTATTTCGGAGTTTTTTTATGGTGTTACTTTTGCAGAAAAAAGCAAAAGTCAGGCTATCCGCTATATCTTTTATTTTATAGAAAATAAAAGGATGCCACTTCTATCCTTAACACAACATTGGTTTATATAACTTTCGTGAAGTCATTACTAATGTTCGTTTAATGCAAGCTATAAATTAATTAAGATTTCATTTTAACTGCATCATTTAGGTAGGTAAACACGTATTATTTATAGTATTTTGCGTGTTTTTAGTTGATGTAAATAAGGCATTTACTTTAATTAGGTGCTATTCTTTCCGTTGGACTAATTTTTATGTAGTTAAACTAATATTCTTTTATTAATACAGGTACACCATTTATATTTGCGTCACCATAACATAAGTAGGTTAAGTTCATGGTAGATTTGGGGCAAAAAGGTGAACTTAACAGTTCGCCTTTTTCATTTTAAAATAGTTTCCAAAAAAAAATCGGACTATATAAAAATATAGCCCGACTGTAATATAGTATTTAAAACGTCTTATTATTTTGCTTCAGCATAACGACGTTCTACTTCGTTCCAGTTAATTACATTAAAAAATGCATCAATGTATTCTGGTCTTTTGTTTTGGTAATTTAAGTAGTATGCATGTTCCCAAACGTCTAATCCTAAAATAGGAGTTCCGTCGCACTCAACACCTGGCATTAATGGGTTATCTTGATTTGGAGTAGAACAAACAGAAACTTTTCCGCCTTTGTTTACACATAACCAAGCCCAACCTGAACCAAATTGTGTTGCTGCTGCATTACTAAATGCTTCTTTAAAAGCATCTACAGATCCAAATGCTTCTTCGATAGCTGTTTTTAATTCACCTGATAAACGCCCTTTACCTTCTGGGTTCATTATTTCCCAAAATAAAGAGTGGTTGTAAAAACCTCCACCATTATTTCTAACAGCTCCATTGCTCATGTCTAAACCTGTAAGGATATCTTCAATAGATTTTCCTTCTAAGTCAGTTCCTTCAATAGCGCCATTTAATTTTGTAGTATATCCTTGGTGGTGTTTAGTATGGTGTATTTCCATTGTACGTGCATCGATGTGTGGTTCTAACGCATCGTAAGCATATTGTAATTTCGGTAATTCGAAAGCCATAATATTTGTGTTTTTTATGATTAAAAATTTTATCTCTTTCAAATTTAAGTATAATACACGTCAATTAAAAATAATATATAGCTATCTAATCATCGATAGTTTTTATCTTGTATTCAAATTATTTAATAAGCATGGAGAGTAACACTACTTTTTCTATTTACGATGCTTCTGCAGGGAGCGGAAAAACATTCACCTTAGTAAAAGCCTATTTAACAATCTTGTTTAAATCGAAAAGCCATTTTCAGTTTAAAAATATTTTGGCTATAACGTTTACTAATAAAGCAGTATTCGAAATGAAAGAGCGTATTATTAAAACGCTTAAAGAATTTTCGGACGAGGCTGTTTTGGAGCAAGATAACGATATGTTTAGTTTGTTGTGTAAAGAGCTAAACATGGAGCCGGAAGCTTTACATAGCAAATCGAAAATGTTACTTCATACCATTATACATAATTACGCCGCTTTCGAGATTTCGACAATCGACGGATTTACACATAGAATTATTAGGACCTTTGCTCACGATTTAAAACTTCCTTTAAACTTTGAAGTCGATTTAGATTCTGAAAGTTTATTAAATAAAGCGGTTGATCGCTTAATAGCAAAAGCGGGAACCGATAAAGAAATTACCAATGTTTTGGTACAGTTTGCTATAGAAAAGGCAGACGATGATAAAAGTTGGAATATTGCATTAGATCTTTATAAAATAGCAAAACTACTTATTTACGAAAATGATATTCCATATTTAGAAACGTTAAAAGATAGAACATTGTCTGACTTTAGTACGTTTAAAAAGCAACTTTATAACGATTTAAACACATTAGAAGCTAGCATTACTGAAGCCGCCAAACATATATTAAACACATTCGAAAGTAATAATTTAACCGTAAAAGACTTTTCAAGAGGAACATTGTTTAATCATTTTGTAAATGCCTCAGAATTTAAAATACACGGACTTTATAAAAATCAACTAGAAGCGAATATAAAAGAAGGTAAAGTCTATACAAAGGCACTCGATCCTTCAAAAAAGGAGATTATAGATGGGCTTTTGCCTGTAATAGAGTCGACCTATTTAAAAATTAAAGAAGCCGTTTATTTATTTAAATTCAGAAAAACAATTTCTAAAAATTTAACCCAACTTTCGGTTTTAAACGCGATAAATCAAGAATTGACAGCGCTTAAAGATGAAGAAAATAAAATGCTGATTTCAGAATTTAATACTTTAATTAGTAAAGAAATCGCGGCGCAACCAACTCCTTTTATATACGAACGGTTGGGCGAAAAATTCAATCATTACTTTATAGACGAGTTTCAGGATACATCGACCATGCAATGGAATAACTTAATTCCATTGGTGTCAGAAGCGATAGATACTCACGATGTCGAGAAAGAACCGGGCTCTTTAATGATTGTTGGAGATGCTAAACAAGCCATTTACAGATGGCGTGGCGGAAAAGCAGAACAATTTATAGAGTTATCCGACTTAGATTCTAGCCATAATCCATTTAATACACCAAAAAACATAAAGTCTTTAGATACTAATTTTAGAAGCTTTAAAGAGGTAATTCATTTTAATAATTCATTTTTCGATTATGTCTCGGGAGCAACGTTTAGTAATGAAGTGTATGGAAACTTATACAAAAGAGCGAGTCAGAATCAGAAAAACGTAAATGAGGGATATGTAAATATTTCGTTCTTAGATTTAAAAGATGAGGATCGCAATGCACTATATCCCGAACAGGTTTATAAAACGGTTGAAGATTGTTTGGCAAACGGATTTCAACTAAAAGATATTTGCATTTTAGTAAGAAAAACAAAAGACGCTGTGGTTACGGCAGATTATTTAAGTCAGCAGGGTATTCCTATCATTTCTTCAGAATTGTTACTGATTAAACAAGCACCCGAAGTCATGTTTATTACGCATCTGTCAACGCTTTTATTTCAACCGAAAAACGCCGAAATTAAGGCTGAAATCCTATATTTCTTAGCTGATAAATTTAATATTGAAGATAAACATGCCTTCTTTGCAAAATTCATTCTGCTAGATAATGTCGCGTTATTTGAAAGTTTTAAGCAATTCGGAATTCATACAAATGCAAGCGCTTTAATACAACTACCATTGTTTGATATGTTTGAAACTATGGTTAGAGAATTTAATTTAGTAGCGCATTCTAACGCTTATATTCAGTATTATTTAGATGTCGTTTTAGAATATACACAAAAGAAAGGTTCTGATATTTTTGGATTTTTAGAGTATTTTGAAACTAAAATCGATAAGTTAAGTATCGTTTCTCCTGAAGGGCAGGATGCTGTTCAGATCATGACGATTCATAAATCGAAAGGATTGGAATTTCCAGTCGTTATTTTTCCTTTTGCCGATTTAGATATATATAAGGAGATAGATCCTAAAGAGTGGTTTCCTTTAAATGCCGAAGAATTTAATGGTTTTTCGTGGACTTTATTAGATTATAATAAAGCTAATTTTGAAGAGTTTGGGGAAGAAGGTCTTGCTATTAGCAAAAAACATCAATCCGAACTAGAGCTGGATAGTCTTAACCTATTATATGTTGCGTTAACCCGACCAGTCGAACAGCTTCATATTATTGGAAGTTTGGCCTTAGATGCCAAAAAGAATGTCAATATTAAAAATTATAGTGGTTTGTTTATAGACTACTTAATGCAGAATCAGCTATGGCAAGAACATACTTTTAATTATCATTTTGGAAACCCGAAACGTCTGGCCAAACCTAAAGTCGATGCGATGGCCGAAGATAAAGAAGGACAGGTAACCTTAGAGTTTATTTCTACAGCCAAAAAAGATCATAATATTAAAATAGTGGCAAGTAGCGGTTACTTGTGGGATACCAAACAGCAAGAAGCGATTGAAAAAGGAAATCTAGTCCATAATTTAATGGCGAATATAAAGACCAAATTAGATGTTGAAGGCGTGTTAAAAGATGCCGAACAATCGGGTTTGATTTCATTAGATCAATTAGAAGGGTTGCAAGAGCGTATTTTACAAATTATAGATCATTCGGAATTGGAGTCTTATTTTACTTCAGACCATACTATTTATACCGAACGGGATATTATCAAGGCCGATGGTACTATTTTAAGACCTGACCGTCTTGTAATCACTTCAAATAAACAAGTTTCTATTATAGATTATAAAACGGGAACAGCGTTAGATAAGCATAAACAGCAATTAATGTTGTATCAGGAAGGGATAGAGGCTATGGGTTTTCAGGTTGTCGCTAAAATTTTAGTCTATATTAATGAGGATATACAAGTCAAATACGCATAAAAATGTACTTTTCTGTAGGATGGAAAACGCTTAAAAAAAGAGACTGTACCGCGTGAATTTTAATTTTTTAATTACACAAATTTTTTAACTAATATTTTTAACTCTTTAACATTAGATCTTGTCTCAAAACGTGTCTAAAAGACGGTAAAAATGAGGTGTTTAAGCTGATAAATTTTTTTATTCGCGCCTTAATTTTGAATAAAAAATAAAACTAAAAATTGCGCCATCCCTTATAGATAAAGACTTGGGCGTATTTATGGCGGTTTTAAATAAGTAAGGCTCTATTTTAAAACGCTTCTAAACTCTTTAAGTTTCACATAAGTTGTCAATATTTTTTTATATTTGTCTTTGTTAATAAAATTTAACAACTTACTTTTGTTTACAATTAACACTTAAAAATTAAACTTTTGAATATGAAAAATCTTAGCAGATTATTGTTCGCAATGTTGCTGGTATTTGGTTTTAGCAACACTTATGCGCAAGATGACAACAACCCATGGGCGATTAGTTTCGGGGTAAACGCAGTAGACTTCTTTCCAAACGGAGACGGAGCACCTCTTAGTGAAGGTTTCGGAGACGAATACTTCAACACTGGAGATCACTGGAACGTTTTACCTTCTTTATCAACTATTACTGTAGCTCGTACTATAACAGATGGTTTATCATTTGGAGTAACAGGGTCAATTAATAAAATTGATAAATACGGTGATGATGAAGTTTCTGATTTATCTTACTACGGAGTAGATGGTACTTTTAAGTACGGTTTTTTACAACACAGTGTATTTAATCCATTCATCGGAGTTGGTGGGGGTTACACTTGGGTAGACGAAATCGGAGCTGGTACTGCAAACGGTACTTTAGGTTTCAATATCTGGTTTACTGAAAACATTGGTCTTACATTACAATCTTCTTATAAGCATTCTTTCGAAGACTATTTAACTTCTCATTTCCAACATACTGCAGGAATCGCTATCAAATTTGGTGGAAAAGATGCTGATAAAGATGGAATATACGACAAAGATGATGCTTGTCCAGATGTATTTGGTCTAGCTATCTTTAACGGATGTCCTGACACTGACGGTGATGGTATCGAAGATTCTAAAGATGCTTGTCCTAACGAAGCTGGTACAGCTGAATTCAATGGTTGTCCTGATACTGACGGAGACGGTGTAGCTGATCCAGAAGATAAATGTCCTACTGTTGCTGGTTTAGTAGCATTAAATGGATGTCCTGATGCTGATGGTGACGGTGTAGCTGATCCTGATGATAAATGTCCAAACGTTGCTGGTCCTGCAGAAAACAATGGTTGTCCTTGGCCTGATACTGACGGAGACGGTGTAGCAGATAAAGATGATGAGTGTGTAGATGTTCCTGGTACTGTTGCAAACAACGGTTGTCCAGAATTATCTGAAGCAGTTCAAAAATCTCTTAACGAATATGCTAAAACTATCTTATTCGATACAGGTAAATCTACTATCAAAACTCACTCTGCTGAAGTTTTAGAAAACATTATAGCTATTATCAATGAGTATCCAAACGCTACTTTTACAGTAGATGGTCACACTGATAGTTCAGGATCTGATGCTTTAAACATGAAGTTATCTGATGCTAGAGCAGCAGCTGTAAAAGATTACTTAGTAAATAAAGGTATTGACTCTTCAAGATTATCTTCTAAAGGATATGGTGAAGAAAAGCCAATCGATTCTAACAAAACTAGAGCTGGTAGAGCTAACAACAGACGTGTAGAAATTAACTTAGTTAAATAAGACTAAATCTGTTAAAATATAATTATCTAAAACGCCCCGTTTATTCGGGGCGTTTTTTATTTTTATAGCATGACAACTTTTATAGAAGAGGTTATTGCTAACCTACAAGAGAAAGGTCTCGATCTTTCGGAATTAAAATTTATTCTTCCTAGTAAACGTGCAGGAACATTCTTAAAGCATCAACTTTCAAGAACGACCAAGCAAAATATGTTTGCCCCAGAAATATTAAGTATTGAAGATTTTGTTGAAAACATTTCAGGTTTAAAAACAGTCTCAAATACAGAGTTACTTTTTCAATTTTATAATACCTACATCACCCTTAATACCGACGGTAGTCCAGACTCGTTTGAAGTGTTTTCTAAATGGGCTCAAATCTTACTTCAAGATTTTAATGAAATCGATAGGTACTTAATTCCGCAACAAAAAATATTTGAATACTTGGCAGCCATTCAGGAGACCAACCATTGGTCTGTGGCCGAAGATAAAACCGAATTTATTATAAAATATCTTGCGTTTTGGAATAAGCTACATGTCTACTATACGCACTTCACAAAAACGTTGCTGGAAAATAATTTGGGGTACCAAGGCTTGGTCTATAGACAAGCGCATACTAAAGTTGGCGAGTATACCCAACAGAACAAAATACAACATGTGTTTTTAGGCTTTAATGCTTTAAATACTGCCGAAGAATCCATCATTCAACATATCCTAGAGCATACAGATGCTTTAATTTATTGGGATATAGATAAAACATTTTATGAAAACCCAGTTCATGATGCGGGATTGTTTACTAGACAACACTCAAAAAAGTGGAAGTATTTTAATACACATCCTTTTAATTGGATTTCTGATAATTATAAAAATGAAAAATCTATACAAATAATTGGTGTTCCTAAAAATATTGGGCAATCAAAATATATTGGTAATATCCTTAAAGAACTAGGTAAAACTAAAAACACTTTAGAGCATACAGCGATTGTTTTAGGGAATGAAGATCTTTTGCTTCCAGTGCTTAATTCGATACCTTCGGAAGTAAAGGCGCTAAATGTTACAATGGGTTTTCCGTTAAAATCAATTCCGTTGGCTTCATTATTCGAAAGTCTATTTAAGCTTCATAAAAACAATCCGAAGTCTTTTTATTATAAAGATGTAATTTCCATAGTGTCTCATCAATTTGTGCGTCCGCTATTTATTCAAGATAAAGAAGATTTTGCTACAGCCTTAATTGAAACGATTCAAACTAATAACATAGTCTTTCTTACATGTCAACATTTAGTTGAATTGTGCGAGCCATTTAAAGACGTTTTAGAGCTTTTATTCAAAGCTTGGGATAACAACGCAACTAAAGCGTTAAGTCAGTCTAAATCTTTAATTTTCGCCTTAAAGGAGTATTTAAATATAAGCAAGGATGAGAATATATTAAGTCTAGAATATACATATCGCTTTTACGAACTTTTTAATGAATTAGAACGTTTAAATACCACCTATAACTTTTTTCAGAACATAAGTGCCTTGCATCAAGTGTATCAGGAATTACTTAGTAGTGAAACTTTAGATTTTCAAGGGGAGCCATTGCAAGGTTTACAGATTATGGGAATGTTAGAGTCCCGTGTTTTAGACTTTGAAACCGTAATTATTTCCTCGGTAAACGAAGGTATTTTACCCGCAGGAAAAAGTAATAATTCTTTTATTCCATTAGATGTAAAACTCGAGAATAATTTACCAACTTTTAAGGAGAAGGATGCGGTTTATACCTATCACTTTTATCGCTTATTGCAACGTGCTAAAAATGTTTATATTATTTATAATACAGAAGCCGATGTTTTAAAGGGCGGAGAAAAAAGTAGATTTATAACACAGTTAGAACTAGAAAAAATACACGAGCCGAAACAGATTATTGCCACGCCTACGGTGCATTTGGTAGAAAATAAATTGAAAACAGTACCCAAATCGGCTTTAGTTATGGAGCGTTTAAAGCAAATTGGTAAGAATGGTTTTTCTCCATCGTCTTTAACGAACTATATGCGGAACCCAATGGATTTCTATCTGCAGAAAGTACTAAAAATTCAAGAATATGATGAGGTTGAAGAAACTGTAGCGGCTAATACTCTTGGAACAGTTGTACATAATACGCTCGAAGATTTTTACCAGCCATTAATTGGTGAGCAATTAACCGAAGCGCATATTAAAGAAATGCGAGCTAAGATTTCTGCCACCGTGTTGCATCATTTTGAAGATACTTATAAGAAAGGCGATATTAAAACGGGTAAAAATTTAATCAGTTTTGAAATCGCAAAGCGTTATGTTTCTAATTTTATCGATTTAGAATTAAAAGAAATTAAAGCTGGCCGAATTATAAAGATTATTGCTATTGAAGCCGATTTTGAACGTATAGAAATTAATATTCCTGAACTCGATTTTCCGGTGACTATAGGTGGAAAAGTAGATCGTGTAGACGAATATGACGGTGTGACTAGAATAATTGATTATAAGACAGGTAAAGTGAGTCAGTCGCAAGTAGAAATTATAAATTGGGAAGACCTCACCACCGATTATGATAAATATAGTAAGCCGTTCCAAATTTTGTGTTATGCATTTATGATGCTTTCAGATGGGACTTTAAAATTTCCTTTAGAGGCCGGAATTATTTCCTTTAAAAATTTAAATGGTGGCTTTTTAAAATTTACCAAAAAGGACAAATCTGGAAACGGTGCCACTAAAATAACCGCTATAAACGAGGAAACGATTCAGTTATTCGAGGAGCAACTCAAGGTCTTAATTTTAGATATATTTAACCCTGAACTGAACTTTGAAGAAAAGGAGGTTAGTCATTAAACAATTTTAAAAAAAAATAAACTAAAAACATCCTTCTACAATCTAAAAAGTAATGAAAGCCAATTCTGAAATTAAACAAGAATTACTAAAGCGTTGTGAATCGTTTATCGATAAACGATTGGTAAATGTACAGCACAATATTGCCGAAGTGCAAGAGTCCTTAACGTCTGAAACTAAAAGTTCGGCGGGAGATAAGCACGAAACCGGACGCGCCATGTTACAATTAGAGCGAGAGAAATTTGGAGCGCAATTGGCCGAAATAAATCAGGTACAGCAAGCGTTAACTAAAATTAATATTACAAAACAATCGAAAACTATTTGCTTAGGAAGTACTGTTATTACAGATGTTTCAAATTATTTTATAGCCATTAGTGCAGGTGAAATTGAATTAGACGGAACTAAGTATTATGCAATAGCACCTAACACACCTATAGGTTTACTTTTACTTTCTAAGCAAGCAGGAGATGTTGTAACGTTTCGAAATCAAGCGTTTAAGATTCTAAACGTTTTTTAGCAGATTCCGTTAAAATTAGGTTCTGAGTTGTATCAATCGGTAGTTCGGAATTGTGATAAAAAAAGATGGATTTAGAATGGTAAATTGCTTCAATAAGATATGTGCTTCCTCTAAAATAATTACGTTTTATTGTAACTTCTAACGCGGGTTCTTCAGAAATCTCCAAGTCATGAGCATATACAAAGACTTGCTTTTCTGAGGTGTTTAGATTTAAATCTTGCGATTGCATGTTATTAAACTCATCAAAGAAAGAGGCGATTAAAGGTTTTTTAGGATTTCGGTATAATTCTTTAGGTGTATCGCTCGCTATAATTTTTCCGCTATTTAAAACAATCATCCTATCCGAATAAGGTAACACGTCTTCACGGTCGTGGGTGGCTACAATGACAGAAATATTCTTTTCTTTTAAATAATTGAATAAGTTGCGACGCAGGGTTTGTTTTTGAAAATTATCGATATGGCTAAAAGGTTCGTCCAATAAAATAATCTCAGGTTGTCTCGCAATCGCTCTAGCAAGTGCCACACGTTGTTTTTGTCCGCCACTTAATAATTTTACTTTAACATCTGTAAATTCAACCAGATCTACCAGTTCTATGAGTTCTTTAGTACGTCGTTCCTTTTCTTCTGGAAAGAAGTTAGACAAGAATTTACCGATATTTTGTTTCACAGAAATAAAAGGCATTAAATCAAATTCTTGAGCTACATATTTCATAAAGTCGTAACCAATAACCAAATTGAATTTTGGGCCTAATATGGGTTTGTCGTTCCAAAATATCTCCCCTTCAGGTAAATCGTAGGTACCGTAAAGTAATTTTATAAGCGTACTTTTTCCAGAGCCACTTTCGCCAATAAAAGAAACATGCTGTCCGCGTTCTACCGAAAATGAAATATTGTGAAGTATGGTTTTCGTGTCGTAACCAAATGAAATATCTTGGACTTTAAGCATAATTTAATTTTGATTTACAAAAATAGTATAAAAAAACAAAGAGCCATTTAATTGCAAATAAAGCATTTAAACGACTCTTAATATGATTAAAAAAGGATTACCCTTTAGTCTGTTCTTTATGGGCTTCAGGAAGTGTATTAAATCCCATATTGTATAACGTAAATCCGAAAATATCGGCATATTGTTCAATGGTTTTACTTACTGGGGTTCCTGCGCCATGACCGGCATCAGTTTCAATTCGGATTAAAACAGGATTTCCATGTTTTTGATTGTGTTGCAATTCGGCAGCAAATTTAAAACTATGGGCAGGTACCACACGGTCGTCATGATCGCCAGTGGTTATTAAAGTGGCTGGATATTTTACGCCTGGTTTTACATTGTGAATTGGAGAATATGCTTTTAAGTACTCGAACATTTCCTTGCTATCTTCGGCTGTCCCGTAATCGTATGCCCAACCTGCACCGGCAGTGAACGTGTGATAACGTAACATATCTAGTACACCAACAGCGGGTAATGCGACTTGCATTAAATCAGGACGTTGTGTCATTGTTGCTCCAACTAATAATCCGCCGTTAGAACCTCCTTTAATGGCTAAAAATTTAGACGATGTATAATTGTTTTCAATTAAATATTCTCCAGCGGCAATAAAGTCGTCAAACACATTTTGTTTTTGCATTTTGGTTCCTGCATCGTGCCACGCTTTTCCGTATTCTCCACCACCACGTATGTTGGGAACAGCATAAATACCACCAGCCTCCATCCAAACGGCATTAGCAATACTAAAAGAAGGTGTTAAGCTAATATTGAAACCTCCATAAGCATATAAGATTGTAGGATTTTTGCCGTTTAGCGCTGTGCCTTTTTTGTAAGAAATAATCATAGGTACTTTTGTACCATCTTTAGATTTGTAAAAAACCTGCTTACTCTCGTACTGATTTGGATCAAAATCAACTTTTGGTTTTACATACACCGTAGATACTCCCGACTCTGTGTTAAAAGCATAACTTGTAGATGGTGTCGTGTAATTTGAGAATGAATAATATAAGGTTTCATTTTCTTTTTTACCTGAGAACCCACTTACTGTACCAATACCAGGAAGTTCGATTTCGCGGACTAGTTTCCCGTTGTAATCGTATTGTTTTACTTGTGAAACAGCATTAACCATGTAATGTGCAAATATAAAATTACCACCTGTAGAAGGGGTTAATACATTTTCTGTTTCTGGAATAAAATCTACCCAATGTTCTGGAGTAGGGTTAGAGGCGTCTACCGTTACAATTTTTATATTAGGCGCATTTAAATTAGTCGATAAAAATAATGTGCTTCCTATATTGTCTACCAAATGCGTATCACTGTCTGTGTGATCTAATATGGCAACAAATCTGCTATTGGATTTTGTTAAATCTTTAATGTATAATTTATTACCAGAGGTTGATGTGCGTGGATAAATTAATAAATAATGATCGTCTTCGGTAACACTTGCCGAGATATAACGGTGTTTTTCTAGCGGTGTGCCTCCAAATATTAGTTTGTCGGTACTTTGCTTTGTTCCAATTTTATGATAATATAATTTGTGTTGGTCGGTTTTAGCAGAAAGCTCGCTGCCTTTTGGTTTATCGTAGCTAGAGTAATAGAAACCATCGTTACCCTTCCAAGACATGCCACTAAATTTTACATCGACTAAAGTGTCTTCAATAACTTGTTTAGTTTCGGCATTAATGATTATAATTTTTCTCCAATCGCTACCGCCTTCAGAAATGGAATACGCAGCGATACTTCCATCTTTAGAGAACGACAAGCCTCCTAAAGACGTTGTACCTTCGGTACTAAAGGTATTGGGATCAAGAAAGACTTCTTCTGTACTATCATCTCCTTTGGTTCTATATAATACACTCTGGTTTTGTAATCCGTTATTCTTATAAAAGTAGTTGTAATCTCCTTCTTTAAAAGGGGCGCCAATTTTCTCGTAATTCCAAAGTGACGTTAAGCGGTCTTTAATTTGATCACGATATGGTATTTTTTCTAAATAGTCGAAAGTTATTTTGTTTTCTTCTGCCACCCAAGCCTCGGTTTCAGGACTTCTATCGTCTTCTAACCAACGATATGGATCTTTAACTTCTGTGTCGAAATAGGTGTCTGCGGTATCTATAGTTTTCGTTATCGGATAGTTCACGATTTGATTTTTATTTTTTTTTAGTTCTTGCTCATTTTTACAGGAACTAAAGAGGGTTAATATCGTTAGAGTAGCTATTAGTTTTTTCATGACTCATATTGTTTTATAGGTCTTCCAAAAATAACGAAAAAGCTCCTAAACGCTTAGGCTTAGGAGCTTTTTTTAAACTTATTTAAGAGAAAATTTAGATAAGTTTATTCGCAATTAAGTATTCTGCAATTTGTATAGTGTTTGTTGCTGCTCCTTTACGAAGGTTATCGGCAACAATCCACATATTTAAAGTGTTTTTTTGAGTTTCGTCTCTTCTTATACGTCCAACAAAAACATCATCCTTATCATGTGCATAAATTGGCATTGGATATGTATTTGTATCTGTATTATCTTGAACAACAACACCTGGAGTTTCGCTTAATAATTTACGAACATCTGCTAATTCGAAGTCGTTTTCAAATTCTACATTCACAGATTCAGAATGTCCACCAGCGGTAGGGATTCTTACAGCGGTTGCAGATACAGAGAAAGATGTATCGTTTAATATTTTTTGAGGTTCCTTAGCTAATTTCATTTCCTCTTTAGTGTATCCATTGTCTAAAAACACATCACAATGAGGTAATGCATTTCTTCCAATTGGATAAGGATATGCCATTTCACCGTCTATACCAGCAATTTCGTTTTCTAGTTGTTTTACAGCTTTTACACCTGTACCAGAAACCGATTGGTATGTTGAAACCACAACACGTTTCATAGTGTATTTTTTATGAAGAGGTGCTAATGCCATAACTAATTGAATAGTAGAGCAATTAGGGTTTGCAATAATTTTATCGTCTTTGGTTAATTCGTTAGCATTAATTTCTGGAACGATTAGTTTTTTTGTAACGTCCATTCTCCATGCTGAAGAATTATCGACTACTGTTGTACCAGCTTCTGCAAATTTAGGAGCCCATTCTAAAGACGTGTCTCCTCCGGCAGAAAATAAAGCAACATCTGGTTTCATTGCTACCGCATCTGCTAAACCTACAACCTTATAATCTTGTCCTTTATAAGAAATTGTTTTACCTACAGAGCGCTCTGAGGCAACAGGAATTAATTCCGTTAACGGAAAATTACGTTCTGCTAATACTTTAAGCATTACTTCGCCAACCATACCCGTGGCACCAACTACAGCTACTTTCATTATATCAATTTTAGTTTAAGTGTGTCTATTTATTTTGAACAAAACTAAGTATTAATAATTAAAAAATAGCCTTAGTTTCTTCAAACTAAGGCTATTTAACAACAAATAACAAAATGTTAATTATTTAACAAATCTTATTTCTTTAGTAAATCTCTTATTTCTGCTAAAAGTTCTTCTTGCGTTGGACCTGCAGGCGCTGCTGGTGCCGCTTCTTCTTTCTTCTTAGAGTTTTCGTAAGCTTTCAATACCATGAAAATACAGAAACCAATAATTATAAAATCGATAACCATTTGTATAAAGTTACCATAGTTAATGGCTACAGGAGGAACTTCTGCTCCGGCCGCATTGGTTGTTGCTTCTTTTAGAACATACTTTAGGTCCGAAAAATTAACGTCGCCAAGCAACATGCCAATAGGAGGCATTAAAATGTCTTTAGTAAACGATGTTACTATTTTACCAAATGCACCACCAATAATTACTGCTGTTGCAAGGTTTATAATATCTCCTTTTAGAAGAAAGGACTTGAAATCTTTGAAAAATGCCATATAGTTTAGGATTGATTAATAATAGCTAAAGTATATAAAATAAATCAAAAATAAGAGGTATCTATTTTAAAACGACACGTTTAATCCGTTGAGAAAGGCCTGTGAGTAGTTCGTAAGAAATAGTGTTCGCGGTTGCAGCAAACTCTTCGGCTGTTGGATAATCGCCAAAAACAATTACTTCATCGCCTTCTTGGCAGTCAATATTTGTAATATCAACCATTATCATATCCATGCACGTATTTCCTACTATATGGGCTTTCTGTCCGTTAATGGCAACAAATCCTTTGCCGTTTCCATATTCTCTTCCAATACCATCGGCATGCCCAAGTGGTAAGGTTGCTGTGGTTAGAGGCGCATTACAAATATAACCACGATTATAACCTACACTTTCCCCAATAGGAATATGATGAATCTGAGAAATTACTGTTTTTAATGTGGTAATGGGTTTGAAGTGAATGTTTTCTTCTTCCGAATTTCCAAAGCCATACATGCCAATCCCGCTTCTAACCATATCAAAATGTGCTTCCGGATAATTTAAAATTCCAGAAGTATTACACATATGAAGCATTGGTTTATAAGGTAATTGCTTGAGTAATGAGTCTGATATAGATTTAAATGTATTAATCTGTTGGCGTGTAAAAGCCTTCTCGTTTAAATCTTCACTAGCTCCCATATGCGACAATAGGGAAGTCACTTTAATAGATTCTGTATTTGCTAATATTGATAAAATTTCAGAAATATTATCTTCAGAAAATCCTAATCGGTTTAATCCCGTATTAAACTTTAAGTGGATCGGATATTCTTTTTGGTTTAGAGCTTCTGCAGTGGCTACAAATTCTTTCAGAACTTTTAAACTGTATAAGTTTGGTTCTAACCGATTTTCAATAAGCGTATTAAAACTTACGGCCTGAGGATGAAGCACCAAAATTGGTGTTGTAATTCCTGAGGTTCTTAATTGAGCACCTTCGTAAGTATAAGCAACAGCAAAGTAATCTACATTTAAGGTTTCTAAATGTTTTGCAATATCTACCGCGGCGTTTCCGTAAGCATACGATTTAACAACGGCTAAAAATTTAGTAGACGAATCTATTCTAGATTTAAGATAAGTAACATTGTGTTCTAAAGCGTTTAAATCTATTTCTAAAAGAGTTTCCTGTGCTTTAAGCATCGGTATTGTCGAAATTTAAATCTATGGTTCCAGTTCCGTTAGGCGTATTGTTTTTTTGTTTTTCGCTACGCATAGCTTTATAGTAAGCGGCGCGACTTAGGGGTTCGTATTCTTCGGTTTCCCCAAGTAAAACAAGAGCATCACTTTGTGATTTTCTGTAACTAAATTGTGCTAAGTTCCCCGTTCGTGTGCAGATGGCATGTACTTTAGTAACGTATTCTGCTGTAGCCATTAAATTTGGCATCGGGCCAAACGGATTACCCTTAAAATCCATATCTAATCCAGCTACAATTACACGAATTCCTTTATTGGCTAAGTCATTACAAACACGAACAATTTCATCATCAAAAAACTGAGCTTCGTCTATGCCTACCACATCACAACCATCGGCAAGTATCGGGATGTTTGCGGCTGCAGGAACAGGTGTAGAACGAATTTCGTTGGCATCGTGAGAGACCACCATATCTTCGTTATAGCGAATATCTACCGAGGGTTTAAAAATTTCGACTTTTTGTTTGGCGAACTGTGCACGTTTAAGTCTTCGGATTAATTCTTCGGTCTTTCCTGAGAACATCGAACCGCAGATAACTTCAATCCAACCAAATTGTTCTTTATGATTTACTGTATTTTCGAGAAACATTTTGTAATTTTAACACTAATATTACGCAAACTTTCGTTTGTTTATAGGATGTAAATTTATTAAAAATAAAAAGGCGAAAATAGTTTAAAATTAAAAGTTATGAAGAAGAAGTTGGAATCGGAATTAATGAGTGTTGCACTAAGAGTTTTAAGGCTTGAAGGAAAGGATGATGTGGCTAAACTTCATGCTGAAACAGCGCTCCTTTTTGAAAAACTTTCTATTTTAAAATTTCTACAAGAAAATCCTCAGGATAAATTGCTACACGACGACACCTCATTTTTTGATATGATTGATAATGCGTTCACTAAAAAAGTGACAGAAGTTGTTGAAGAAGAAAGTGAAGACAAAGCATTTATTAGAGAAGATCAGGTACAACCCGACGAAAATGCTGAAGATATAGCCGAACCAGTAATGGAAAAAATTAAAGATATTGTCGCACATATGCCTGAAGAAGAGGAAACAGCCGACGATCTATTTAGTGCTATAACACCTAAACCGCAGTACGAGAAAAATGATTTTGAAGAAATTACAGCCGATTTTAAAGTCACTCCAGTCTTCGAACCTGTAAAAGATTCTACTATTACCAATGTTAAAAGATCTCTAAACGATAAATTAAAAGGCGGTGGACTAAATATTGGATTGAACGATAAAATTGCTTTTATAAAACAGTTATTTGCAGGAAGCGCAGAAGATTATGAACGCGTTATTTCGCAGATAAATACAAGTGGGAACTTTGAAGAGGCTCGAAATTTAATTCAGAATGTCGTGAAATCCGATTATAACAATTGGGAAGGTAAGGAAGTCTTCGAAGAGCGTTTTATGTTAATTATAGAAAGAAAATTCAATTAGTTTTCTGAGATTTGCATCTTTAATTCCTTTTAATTTTTTCTTGTATGCAGCTTCTAACAAAGAAGCTTTAAAAACATGCCGTTAATTTTCTATACATGAGTAAACTATACATTGTACCTACACCAATTGGTAATTTAGAAGATATGACTTTTAGGGCCATACGCGTTCTTAAAGAAGCCGATTTAATATTGGCTGAAGACACGAGAACCTCTGGAAAACTTCTAAAACATTTCGAGATTAATACACATTCGCAATCACACCATATGCATAACGAGCATAAAACGATTGAAGGGTTAATACAAAAATTAAAGGGAGGAACCGTAATTGCATTAATTAGTGATGCAGGTACACCAGCTATTTCCGATCCTGGATTTTTATTAACGCGTGCGTGTGTAGAACATGGTATTGAAGTAGATTGTTTGCCTGGTGCTACGGCCTTTGTGCCAGCATTAGTAAATTCAGGTTTGCCTAACGATAAATTTGTATTCGAAGGCTTTTTACCGGTTAAGAAAGGCAGACAAACGCGTTTGTTACTTTTAGCCGAAGAAATGCGTACTATTATATTTTACGAATCGCCACACAAACTCATAAAAACCTTGACCCATTTTTGCGAATATTTTGGAGAAGATCGTCCCGTTTCCGTGTCGCGTGAATTAACAAAATTATACGAGGAAACCGTTCGTGGAACAGCAAAAGAGGTTTTAGAACATTACACCAATAAGCCACCAAAAGGGGAAATAGTGGTTGTGGTTGGTGGAAAAAAATAAGTATACACTTTTAAAAATTTTAAAATGACATTAGACGCATTTAAACAAAAATTACAGAATACGCCTAAATCTATAGTGTTTTCAGATACTGTAGATACTATAGAGTCCAATTACATATTTACACCTACAGCCTTTAAAAATGGTGAGGTATATAATAAATCTGGCGAGAATTCAGGCTCTTGTAAATTGTTTGCTTTTGCAAAACTGCAAGGGTTTACAAAAGAAGAAACCTTATCATGTTTCGGTCAGTTTTATTATATAGATGTTTTAGGCGATCCAGAAGGTGATGGCCACCAAAACATTAGAAACTTTATGAATACTGGATTCGAAGGATTGCAATTTGAAGGAGAGCCTTTAAAGCTGAAATAAGTAATAATGGATGCGCTTTTACATGAGATTAAGCAATGCACCATTTGTGCAGACCATTTGCCTTTAGGTCCGCATCCTATTGCCACAGCGCATCCAGATTCTAAGATTGTAATTGTTGGTCAGGCGCCAGGATTAAAAGTGCATAATTCCGGAATTCCTTGGAACGATGCTAGCGGAAAGCGTTTAAGAACGTGGCTAAATGTCACCGAAAACCAGTTTTACAACACCAAGAACTTTGCCATTATTCCTATGGGTTTTTGTTATCCTGGTAAAGGTAAAAGTGGCGATTTACCTCCAAGACCCGAATGTGCACCTCAATGGCATGCTACGTTATTTAGTAAAATGCCACAGGTAAAGCTTGTGATTTTAATTGGGAATTATGCTCAAAAATATTATCTCAAAGTAGAGGCTGGAGCGAATTTGACAGAAACCGTTTCCAATTTCGAGTCGTATTTACCAACCTATTTTCCTATTCCACACCCGTCGCCACGAAACCGATTTTGGATGTCTAAAAATCCATGGTTCGAAGCATCAGTTGTGCCTGAATTACAGAAGCTAATTAAAACTATACTTTAAAATTAGGTTCTTAGGTAGATTATATCATGAACCTTTTTTCTTCTTCTTTATACATAAATACGTTTTTTAAAGAAAAAGATGATGAGATATAGGATCATAAAAGTTTCCAGGAAGTAATCAAAAGACATTCTTAATTCTTTAAAGAAAGCATAGGTTATAATAGAAATTATCAATAATAGTATTATAGTAAGTTGGTACGATTCTAAGCGTAATTTATTGATATAATCATCTTCGACTTTTTCTCTAGACAGCATATAAATAAATAACCCCACATAGCTTAAAATAGAAAATAAATGAGAAAGATTATTTTCTGAATGATCAAGGCTTTCGGGTTTCGTTTCCGATGGCGTTGTATCTGGGTGATTGTCCTGTGGAGTTTCTATTTGTGGTGTGTTGAAATCATATTCATTACAGTCTACAGTATAGTAAGCTGCACTTATAAAAGTAAATACTATAAAGGCCAGAGCGCCTAATTTTTTACACCAATTTGGTAGTATTTGAATGTTCATTTTCTTTAGAGTTTTGGTTAATATTTTAAACTTTTATTCTTCGATATCAAATAAATATTCAACGGTAACTTCGAAAAACCGAGCCATTTTAATCGCAAGGGTTACCGACGGATTGAATTTGTTATTTTCAATAGCGTGAATAGTTTGTCGAGACACCTTTAATTTATCTGCCAATTGTGCCTGTGTTAAACTATGTCTGGCGCGTTCTACTTTTATAAGGTTTTTCATTAATACACTCGTTTTTTAATTGAAAATATAATGAGGAATAGCATTATATAAAGGAACAGAAAATAATCCAAAGGCATATTTAAATTGCCTTGGAACGCATAAATTCCAAGTGAAACCAATAGAAAAATTAAGATGGAAAGCTGAAATGAATCTGCTCTCAATTTATTGATGTAATCGTCTTCAATTTGTTCCTTAGAAATCATATAAATAATCAATCCAATAATGCTAAAAATATTAAATACATGCATGAGTTCGTTTCCAAAATAATCTGAAAATACTTCAGAAGTTTCATGTGGTTGAGACGTGTGTTTTCGTTCATCTGGTGCTAATTCTATTTGGTCTAAAGTGCTGCTGTTTTTACCTTCATTGTAGCCGTTAATAAAGCCATCGCTACCAGCTAATATTGCAAATGTGATAAAAATTAAGACACCTATTTTTTTACACCAGTTGGGAAGTATTTGAATGTTCATATGTTATGAATTTTAAAGTTAGTTATAAACCTGCTTATTCAATAGGTTTGAAGGCTGCTTAAATGAATGTTTTTTTTAAATAAAAAAGAATGAGTAGTGTAGGGATATTAAACAGTACTAAACAGTATAACGGCATATTTAAGGTTTCGTGTAATGAATAATTTACGAATGAAACTAATATTGGAAGTAGTTGTATTGTCATTTCTAGTGAATTTTTATTAGTTGTATTTAGTGTGTTGCAATACAGGTTGAATGTTTGCTTTTACTATAAAGTATGCGATTAATACACTCGTTTTTTAATTGAAAAAATAATGAGGAATAGCATCATATAAAGGAATAGAAAATAATCCAAAGGCATATTTAAATTGCCTTGGAACGCATAAATTCCAAGTGAAACCAATAGAAAAATTAAGATAGAAAGCTGAAATGAATCTGCTCGCAATTTATTGATATAATCGTCTTCAATTTTTTCTTTAGATAGCATATAGATAAATAGTCCCGCAATACTTAAAATACTAAATAAGTGAGTTGTTTCTTTTCCAAAATAAAAATGATGTGTCTCGGGTTTGGTCTCTCCTTGAGTTGTGTCTTCGTGATTATTAAGAGGGCTTTTGTACGGACTAGCGTATTCTACGCTATTCCATCCCGCTCTAAAGTCATCGCTACCAGCTAAAATTGCAAATGTGATAAAAATTAAGATGCCTATTTTTTTATACCAATTGGGAAGTATCTGAATATTCATATTCTATTATTTTTATATAAAAGTATATAATACTTTACATTTAATCAAATATAATAGAAAATTAAATATTTAGAAATCTACTTTTTAGTACTGATTCTTAGCGAAATGTGTTGATTTTATTGAAGAAATGAGAAGGAAAGAAAATTTCGAAATTTTAATATTTAAATGATTTGAATTGAAGATTTTATAATTATCTAAAATTTAGATAAAGATTCGTAAGCCTAGATTTTTCCTGTCCTGAGCCAAGTCGAAGGGTTGGTTCGTTTTTTCATCAATGGAAAAAATGAACAAATATTCTATAATTGAAAATCCATTTGCGTTAGCGATTGCAGTGGCATCCTTTTATGGTTTTTTTCGACCATAAAAGATATAACGGAAAGCGCGCCCCAAAAGGGGAACGCCCAAAAAAGTACTACTAACTATTTAAATATGCTTCCCTTTTTCCCAGCCATGTTTTCCTAAATGTTGTTCACCACTTTCTAAAGCACCATTTTCCAGTGTAGTTCCCATACTGTCGTTCCAGCGGTTTAAATATCCGAAAAGTGAAATAACGCCTAACATTTCTACAATTTCGCCTTCGTCCCAATAGGTGTTCAATCGCTTTTTTAAAGTGTCGTCTACGGCATTTGGTACTTGAGATGCGGCCAAACTAAAATCTAAAGCCACACGTTCGGTTTCGCTAAATGCGGGATGGGTGCGATAATCCCAAACGTTATCGAGTTGCTCTTGTTCTGCCCCGTAGCGCTCTGCGGCACGAATGGCGTGTGCTTGGCAATAGCGACAGCCAGTGGCATTACTGCTAACCCAAGCAATTAAGCGTTTTAAAGCAGAAGTTACGCGACCTTCGTTGGCCATCACAGCTTTGTTTAAATTAATGAAGGCTTTGCTTATGGCTGGCCGGCGTTGCATGGTTAAAACAGAGTTCGGACAGAAGCCCAATGTTTCATTAAAAAAGGTTGCTAAATCTTGAGTTTCTTGGTCGTGATCGGGAGATAATGGTGTTATTAGTGGCATTTTATTCTGAATTTTAGTCGTATTTTTGAACTATCAATTAACGAAAAAATACGGAATTATGACTCATTTGGTGACCACACAATGGAAAAAAAATGTACAATTTGAATCTGATAACCCTAGCGGTAAATCGGTTATGATTGATTTAGGCGAAGATAATGGCGGTAAAGGAGATGGCTTACGTCCGAAAGCCTTAATGCTAACTGCTCTTGCTGGTTGTTCGGGGGTAGATATTACGCCAATGTTGGAAAAAATGAAGGTTGAGATAGACGATTTTAAAATTGTTATTGAAGGGCATTTAACCGAAGAACACCCAAAATATTACCATCTAGTTACTGTAGATTATCATTTTTATGGTACAGATTTAAACGAAACTAAAATTAATAGAGCAGTAGACTTATCGGTCGATAAATACTGCGGGGTTATGGAAATGTTTCGTCATTTTGCAGAGGTAAAAGTAAAGTCTCATTTTCATAATAAATAAATTATTTCGGATTACAAACTATGCGTTGGACCATAAAACCAAAACCAGAATCTCATAAAGTTAATACGTTACAAGAGGCACTTCATGTAGACGAACTTACTGCGTCGTTGTTAATACAGCGTGGCATTGAGACGTTCGATGAGGCAAAATCGTTCTTTAGACCAGATCTTAGCGAATTGCACGATCCGTTCTTAATGAAAGATATGGACAAAGCTGTGGTACGTATTGAACAAGCTCTAGAAGCTGGCGAGAATATTATGGTGTATGGCGATTACGATGTCGATGGTACAACGTCTGTGGCCTTAATGAGTTCGTATTTACGAACACGTCAGGAGAATGTAGTCACGTATATCCCGGATCGTTACGACGAAGGTTATGGTGTGTCTTATAAAGGCATCGACTTTGCTCACGATAACGATTTTACACTTATAGTGGCGTTAGACTGTGGTATAAAAGCAATCGATAAAGTGGCCTATGCCAAAGAAAAGGGCATCGATTTTATTATTTGCGATCACCACAGGCCAGGCGATGCTATTCCAAATGCCGCCGCAGTTCTGGATCCTAAACGGGAAGATTGTGAGTATCCATATAAAGAATTATGCGGTTGTGGGGTTGGGTTTAAACTCATTCAGGCCTTATCGTCTAAGCAAGGATTTACCATTGAAGATTTAGGTGAATATCTAGATTTAGTAGCTACCGCAATTGGAGCGGATATTGTGCCTATTACTGGTGAAAATAGAATTTTGGCCTATTACGGACTTCAAATTATTAACGAGAATCCGAGACCAGGCATTAAAGCCATTTTAAATCAGGTAGATAAAACCGTATTCACTATAACCGATGTGGTCTTTATTGTTGCACCAAGAATTAACGCTGCTGGACGTATGAAACATGGTACATATGCTGTGCAATTGCTTACAGAAATGGACGAAAAGCAAGCGGAAACGTATGCTGCCGAAATTGAAAGTTTTAATTTAGACCGTCGAGAAACCGATAAAGAAATTACAATTCAAGCTTTAAACCAGATTGAAGAGCGCAATGAACAAGAACGCTATACATCTGTAGTGTTTCAGGATGATTGGCACAAAGGTGTTATTGGTATTGTGGCATCTCGGCTTATAGAAACCTACTACAGACCCACATTAGTATTTACAAAAAGTGGTGAGAAATTGGCCGCTTCTGCACGTTCTGTTGTGGGGTTCGATGTGTATAATGCCCTAGAGGCATGTAGCGAACATATCGAACAATTTGGTGGACATAAATACGCAGCTGGATTAACATTGCATCCTGAAAATTACGATGCCTTTAAACAGGCTTTTGAAGATGTGGTGTCTAATACTATCGATCCTAAATTACTCTCTCCAGAAATTAAAATTGAAGCGAATATTGCTTTAGAAAATATAACACCTAAATTCTATCGTATTTTAAAGCAGTTTGCACCCTTTGGTCCTGGGAATATGATGCCGGTTTTTATGACCGAAGATGTGGTTGATACTGGATATGGAAAATGTGTTGGGAAAGAAGAAGATCATTTACGGATAACCGTGAAGCAACCCAACGTAAATCCTATTGTGTGTATTGGATTTGGTCTGGGAAAAAAGATAGATGTAGTCTCTACTAAAGTGCCTTTTAGTATTGTGTATTCTATAGATGAAAACCAT
Source organism: Formosa sp. F44 (assembly GCF_056238645.1). Next base: position 19,907 of record NZ_JBWDLJ010000002.1, on the reverse strand, counting down.
TGGAATGGTGTAACAAGTCTGCAATTGAAGCTTAGAGATATAAAATAAATATTATATTTATTTAGATTAAATATAAATAATAAGTATTTTAGTGGTTGAAAAGCAACCGCTATGGATCAAGACATCAATAAAATATACCATAATGCCTTTGGTGTTTCCTTTATTTGGAAGGAAAACACGCCTAAAAAACAGTCTCCTAAAATTCAGATAATTTTTCGGGATATGGGATTTTACCTTACCTATCGCGAAATTGTTCAGTTTCAGAAACAGATTAGATTTGTTCAATCCGAAAATCCTTGTGCTTGCTGTAAAAACAAAGATCGTAGTCGATCAATGTTGTTAAAAACGCCGTGTAGCCAAGTCGATTTGGCAATAAATGCTTTGGAGCTCAGAGATATAAACGATTTAATTACCGGAACCTTGTTCCATTTAGAATTAGACGTATATATTAATGATATCTGTAAAAATTAAATGTTTATCAGAATTTTTTAAAACGGTCACTTTTGTACATTTGTTTCCTCTTCAAATAGATTATGAAACAAAAAGATCCATACGCTGCACTTCGGTACAAAGAATTTAATATATTTTTATTAGTCCGTTTTGCCATGGTATTCGCCTGGTCTATGCAATTTATCGTGATAGAATGGGAAGTATATAGCATTACTAAAAATCCGTTGTCGCTTGGAATTATCGGACTTATGGAAGTGATTCCAGCCGTGTCTATGGCTTTGTTCTCAGGGCATATTGTAGATCAGAGCGAAAAAAAGAGTTTACTTGTAAAATGTATACTTGGATTTTCTGTAATTAGTTTCGGACTGTTTTTACTCACTTGGCCAAAAGTCGTTGGAGACCTTTCTCAAAATGTAGTTCTATATTCCATTTACTTTTTAGTATTTCTTGGCGGTTTTGTCCGTTCGTTTTTAGGTCCTACCATTTTCTCCTTATTGTCATTAGTAGTGCCTAAAAAGTTATATCCAAATGCGGCAACGTGGAGTAGTTCGGTTTGGCAAATGGGCGCGGTATTAGGTCCGGCACTCGCTGGATTTTCTATTCATTTAATTGGAGTACATTGGTCTATGTGTTTAATTGTAGGCTTTTCCATAACAGCATTAATGGCATTAACTCAGATTTCTACAAAGCCTATTTTAAACCCGAACATTGGCGAACCCATAATGCAAAGTTTAAGAGAAGGCTTAAAGTTTGTGTTTAGTACTAAAGCCATTTTAGGGGCACTTACTTTAGATATGGTGGCCGTTTTATTTGGAGGTGCTGTGGCTTTATTGCCTGTATTTGCGCAAGATATTTTAAAAGTCGGACCGCAAGGGTTTGGCGTGTTACGTGCCGCACCGGCAGTGGGAGCTTTTATTACGATGGTTATTTCTGCATATATCCCTTTAAATAAAGATGCAGGGATGAAACTGCTTATTGCAATCTTCGGATTTGGGATCTCTATAATTGTATTCGGATTATCTACGTGGTTTTGGGTATCGGTAGGTGCCTTGTTTTTTAGTGGTGTGTTCGATGGGATTTCTATGGTTATCCGTCAGACTATTTTACAACTTAAAACACCCGATCATATGCGCGGACGTGTAGCGTCTGTAAATTCTATGTTTGTTGGGTCGTCTAACGAACTAGGAGCTTTTGAAAGTGGTCTTACAGCTAAACTTATGGGAACGGTTACAGCCGTTGTATTTGGAGGTAGTATGACCTTATTAATTGTACTAACTACAGGGGTATTTTCTCCAACCTTTAGGAAGCTCGATTTGCGTAAGGATTTGGAGAAGCATGAAAATGAGGGGTAATCTAATGTAATAATTGTATAATGTATTAATGCAAAAAAATTGGTGCTTTAAAACTTCACTAAAATTTATTTATAATCCACAGTGTCACAATAAATTTAATTAAACCCATTTTTTTTATATTATAGTTCCATTTCATGGTCGCATTCGAGTAAGGCGAATCATGTTTATTATTATATATTTTAGAGTTCATTTCCACTACTTTAAAAAGTTTAAATAAAGCAATTAATCATATAAATATGAGGTGATTACGGTTTTTCCGTAACGCAAAAAGTGCCTTTCGACGAATTGCATAATATTTTAACAAAAAAGTGTTTTTTTTTTTTTACAACAAACAATAAGTTTGAATGTCTTGATGTACTATTAGAAATAATTGAAGTCGTTTCTAATTTTATTGATAGGCAGTTGCAACTTAACTAGTGTTAGTTTTTTTTAATTAAGTTCGTATAAAACATTGATGCCAAATTTTTAACAGTTTCTTAAAACGGCTTGAATAGTTTTAAATATTACCCTGATTTAATCAACTAAAAAAGTAAAAATTATGGATAAAAAATTAAATTTTAGTGTTTTTAGATTTATTTTATCCGTAATCTTATTTTTAAATTTTTCAATCGGCGTATCTCAAACCTCCTTTAAAATAATTTACTGCATTTCTGAGATTGAACTGCATGGTTCTGTAGATAATTTAGATGAACGAGGAAAACAATTAACAAGAGAAGTGCGCGAGCAGGCAAAAGCAGTAAATTATAATTTAATAGCGACAAAAGAGGAATCCTTTTTTGAGGCTGAAGATAAATTACAATCTGATAGTGATTCTCCGAAAACACAAATGCTTATAAAATTAGCAAAACGATTTGCTTCTTTTAATGAACAGGTTTATTCTAATTATGCTACAGATAATATTATCTTTAGCAAAAGATTAGCAGGACAAGATTTTAAAGTTAAACAAAAGGCATATAATTTTAATTGGAAGATTTCAACATCTCAAAAAAACATATTAGGATATAATGCAATTCAGGCTACAGGTAAATATTATAACCCAGTATTAAATAAGGAATTTAGTATTGAAGCTTGGTTTGTGCCTTCCATTCCAATTCAAGCTGGTCCAGACATTTTTATGGGTTTACCTGGTTTAATAGTAGAGGTGCATCTCAAAGGAGCAGTGGTAACTGCTAGAAAAATTGATATGATACCCAATTTAAAAGTTCAAAATATTGAAGATACAAATACATTAAATGAAAAGGAATATGAAGATATAATTTGTGGTTTAAATAAGAAATTAGAACAGTATTTAGATTAAAATTGTTACTTTTTAAAGTCTAAAATAGCTGGTTTAGTGTTAGAATAAAAATTATAAAACTATGCTTAAAAAAATAGTATTGCTATTATTTATATTATTAGTATATGTCGTAAAAGCTCAAAATAATTTTTCAGGAAAAGTTACATATACTAAAGCTATAATAGCAAATTCTGAAAAGGTTGGAGAAGCTAAATATGTTTCTTATGTGAATGCGATGAATGAAATTTTAAGGAATATACCTTATGTTTTAGAGTTTAATAAGGAAGCATCCTATTTTTATCATATAAAACCTATGGCGTCAGACTTAAACAAGAAAATGGTAAGTAAGGCAGAGTTGTTGGGTAAAGGAAAAAACCAATTTTATACAAACTTACAGACTAATACGACTGTAGAAGAAGTAAATCGTGGTTCCGAAAAATTATTAGTTAGTTATCCTAAATATAATTTTAAACTTACTACTGAAACTAAAAGTATTGGTGGTTACAAATGCTATAAAGCTACATCCCAGGAAGTCGTTGAATTTTCTAAAATTAAAAAAGGATATCAAGACAAGGTTAACGATATTGTCGTTTGGTATACAAATGAAGTGCCTGTATCATTCGGTCCATTATCAGTGGCTGGTTTGCCGGGTTTGGTGCTAGAAATGCAATATGGTAGTACGGTTTACACAGCTACAAAAATCGAATTTAAGAAAAAGAATGTTGCAATACAAGAAATTCCAGAAGGAAAGATTGTTTCTAAAAAAGAATATGATACTCAGATGGTAAAGTCTTTAAGTGATGCTTTTGGAGATTTTTAAGAAAAATGATGGAGGTGTGCTTTTTAAAGTTGAATACGCATTATTAGGACTTTATTTATGATAAAATTAATCTTTATGCCTATAGCGAATAGGGTTTCTTTCAATACTTCATCGGCTAAATTATCAAATGCAGGAATACCAGACTGTATAGATGATGCTATAGGAATTCTGATTCATATGATGGAAACTAATGAACTTATTGAAGATGAGGGCGCGGAATTAGTCTTATTACTCATTGAAGGGTGTTAAAAACTTAAACTAATGAAAACGTTAAGTATTAAGAAGTCTTATTTAAAGCATAGAAAATTTTTAGTATTCCTAATTATAGTTTTTATTAGTTTGTTTTCTTTTGGGCAAAATTCAGAAATCACTTATAAAATTTCAAGAGATTATAGTGGGTTAGATGATAAAAACCTGGGAATGTCTGCTAAAACTAAAATTAAAGGAATATATAATGCATTAAACAATATAGAATGTGTGTTAGTGTATAATAAAGATTTTGGTGTATTTCGAGAAGTTGAGAAAATGGAGTACGACAACGACCCTTATCAAAAAATGGCCTCCATTTTTGTTGGAGGAACATATTATTGCGATAGAACAAAACAAAAGTTTGTTAAGCAAAAAGAGTTTTCGGGGAAATTATTTAATATTCAACTGGAGTATAAAAGTTTAGATTGGGAGATCACTAAAGACAAAAGAGAAATTGGAGGTTATACCTGCTATAAAGCAATATTAAAATCTGATGAGGCTATTATAGTTTGGTTTGCTCCTGAATTAAATTTTCCGTTTGGTCCCATAGGAATGGGTGGACTTCCAGGGCTGATTTTAGAACTGACGAAAAATAAATTGATTTTTTCTGCAACAAAAATCAGCTTAGGAAATAATACAGAAGTACTAGAACTACCCACAGAAGGAGAGTTTATAACAGAGGACGCGTATTCAAAATTAGTGAAGTCTAATACAGAGTTTCTTTTTGGTAATTAAATAAGCATTATTAATACTTTATTTATGACAAAATTAAAAACACTTATATTCTGTTTTGCTTTAATATGTACGACGTTTTTGTACGCTCAAAACATAAATGGAAAGGTTATTTACACGGCTTCTTATATAAAAAAGGAAACTAAAAATCCAACTAATGCAGCGTTAATAAAATCTGCCAAAGATGTAAATCTTGAATTGCTTTTTACGCCAACGGTATCGCTTTTTAAAGGAGTGAATTTTATGAAAAGTGATTTAGATAAGGGTATAAATCTTACTTCTATTTTTTCAGGTTTTGAAAATCAGTTTTATAACAATTTAGAAACAAAGGAGTTTTTAAAACGAACTATAGGTCCTGATAACGAACCTTATCTGGTGCAAGAAGACAACGGTTTATATAAATGGACAATAACAAACGAGTCTAAGCAAATCGGGAAATACAAATGTTTTAAAGCGATATTAAATAACAACAATACTAAGTTTCCTACTAGTGCTTGGTTTACGCCAGAACTACCTGTGGGGTTTGGGCCTAGAGAATATCAAGGTCTTCCTGGGGTAATATTGCTTTTAGAAAACCCTCATATCGTTTTTACAGCGACTAAAGTATCTATTAATAGTAAAGAAAATGCACTTGAAATAGAAAAACCAGAAGGGATATTAATTACTGCAGAAGCATATAAGGAGAAATTTGGAGGCATATTTAAAGACTAAAGTTAATAATCTTTTTAGGAAGCTAAAAATAACAATTCTATTCGTTTTAATAGGGTGTGCTACTTACGCCCAAACTATAGAGCTTTCAGGTCAAGTTACAGATAGTCTTAACAACCCTTTAGAAAACGCGAATCTCCTAGCTATACCTCAATCAGATGAGGTTCCAGTTGGTTTTGGTATAACTAATAAAGCAGGTGCTTACAAAATAAAGCTTCAATCAAATCAATCCTATCAATTAACGATTAGTTATTTAGGTTATAAGCCATTAACTGTAGCGTTAAAAACTTCAGAAGAAACTAAAGTTGCCAGAAATTTTAGTTTAAGCGAAAATATAGATGTTTTAAATGAGGTTAATATTGCATATACACCACCTATTACCGTAAAAAAAGACACCATTATTTATCTCACCGATAAATTTGTTACTGGCGATGAGCGTAAACTTAGAGAGGTTTTAAAAAAGCTACCTGGAATAGAAGTCGACAAGGCTGGTAATGTTACAGCAAATGGAAAAAAGGTGACCAAAGTTATGGTCGAGAATAAGGCTTTTTTTAATGGTGGTAGTAAGTTGGCTGTTAATAATATTCCTGCCGACGCGGTAGATAAAATAGAAATTCTAGAAAACTACAGCGAAGTAGCTATGCTTAAAGGCTTGGAAGATAGTGATAAAACGGCCATGAATATTACCTTAAAAGAAGACAAAAAGAAGTTTGTTTTTGGAGAGATTGAAGCTGGAGGAGGTATTAAGGAGCGTTATATTGTGCATCCTACCTTATTTTATTACAGTCCAGAAACGAACGTTAATTTTATTGGAGATGTAAATAATACAGGAGTTAAAAGTTTTACGTTTAATGACTATATGGAGTTTGAAGGTGGTGTAAGTAAACTACTAGAGCGTTCTGGAGGCTATAGTAGCTTAAAAAATAGCGATATATCTGCGTTTATAGATGCTCAGGATTACAAAGCAAATACCAACCAATTTGGAGCTTTAAATATGAGACAGTCCGTTAGTGAATCTACAGACTTAAGTGCTTATTTTATTGCTTCTAATAGTAAAACCGAAACCGAAGTTCTTACAAATAATGATTATTTAAATAACGATACCTCTTTTATTGAAAATAGAACAGAGACAAATGAACTAAATAACCAGTTTTTAATAGGAAAATTAACTTTAGATTATGAACCGAGTTTCGATGAAGATTTTACCTACACAAGTTTTGTAAAATTAAATACAACAGATAGTGATGGATTAATTTTAACTGAAAACCCATCGCAAAACAATCAGATACAAACCCTAGATGCTTTAGACGGATTACAGCTAAGGCAAAATTTAAGTTATAGTCGTAAATTATCGAAAGCACATATCGGAACTTTAGAAGCTAATTACACCTTTATTAAGGATAAGCCGTTTACCAATTGGTTGACAGATCAAGAGATTCTGCAAGATATTTTACCGTTAGAAGACGACGCTATTTATAATATTCAGCAAACAGTTAGGCTAAATACGCATACGTTTAATGCGCTAGTAAAAGACTATTGGGTACTTAATAATTTTAATCACCTATATACTAGCGTTGGCGTAAATTTAGCTTTTAGCGATTTTTATAGCCGCGATTTACAGCAGCTGTCTACCGGCGAAATTAATTCGTTTTCTAATGCTGGTTTTAATAACGATTTTGGATACAATATGCTGAATACCTACTTTGGGTTAGAGTATAAATTTATGATTGGTAAAGTAACCATTAAACCAGCAGCGTATTATCAGTTTTTCTTCTGGAAAACGGGGCAAGAATCGGAGCGAAATACGCATAATAAAGCAGTATTGTTACCAAAGTTTGATGTGAAATTGGATATAAATAACAGCGAGACTATTGGATTTAAATATACCCTTAATGCAGAATTTCCGACAATTAAAAACTTAGCTACTAATTATATATTATCTAGTTTTAGTAGTGTGTTTAAAGGTAATGAAACTTTACAAAACGAGATTTACCACAGACTTGTGCTAAGCTATTATAAATTTAGTTTATTTAAAGGTTTAAATATTAATGCGAATCTGTCTTATAACATAAAAGAAAAAACGTTAAAATATATCACGCAATTAGATGGGATAGATCAATACAATTCGCTTATTCTTTTAAATCAACCAGAACAAGAACTTATGTTTTTTGGAGGTGCATCTAAAAAAATAAATAAAATCCGATATTCGTTCGATGCGCAATTAAGTTATTCTAATTTTTACCAGATTGTAAATGAGGAAACCAACAAAAATAATTCTAAGAATATTTCCGGTACACTGGGAATTGAAACACTTTTTAAAGCTGTGCCAAATTTAAAGGTAGCTTATATAAAGTCGGCTAATATTTATATGGCTTTAGGTGATGAAACCACCTTTGAAAACGATAATATTCTTGTGGAACTAGAATATGATTTTTTAGATGATTTTATTTTTAAAGCCGATTATAACTACGATTTGTATAGAAATGATGCTGCAGGAATAAAAAACAGATTCGATAATTTAAATGCATCTTTATTTTACCAAAAGGAAGATCAGCCTTGGGGTTTTGAACTTTCAGTATCCAATGCGTTCGATACAAAGTTTAAACAGAGTAATAGCTTTTCTAGCTTTTTAATTTCGGATACGAAGACCTTTATTTTACCTAGAATTATAATGTTTAAGGTTATTTATAAGCTTTAATAGCTCTTAGATAGGCCGTTTAATGTAGCAATGTATTAATGAAGCATTGTAAAAATATAACCATTCACTAATTTGGTGCTTTGAAATTTTACTAAAATTTATATATAATCTACGGCGTCACCCTGAACTGGTTTCAGGGTCTCATTAGAGTAAGAAAATTTGAGTTAGCTGTGTGATGCTGAAATGCGTTCAGCATGACGTTGGTGTTAGTTTTGTGATTCTAGTTTTGATTAGAAATTCATATTGTTTTTAAACATCGTAGCGTCACCCTGAACTGGTTTCAGGGTCTCATTAGAGTAAGAAAATTTGAGTTAGTTGTGTGATGCTGAAACAAGTTCAGGATGACGTTGATGTTAGTTTTGTGATTCTAGTTTTGATTAGAAATTCATATTGTTTTAAACATCGTGGCGTCACCCTGAATTCATTTCAGGGTCTCATTAGAATAAGCAAATTTGAGTTAGTTGTGTGATGCTAAAAACGTAGATTTAATAGTGTTAAATATTTGTATATTAAGTGTGTAGGGTGCTTGATCGGAGTCGAAAGCCATCTAAACGAAATCTCGACTCCGCTCGATTAACATATAGTGGTGAAATTGGATTAACAACTTGTGCGATGCTGAAACGCGTTCAGCATGACGTGAATTACAATGTAACCTCGAAAGTCTTTAAATTAAGATCTCTACCATCAAACTCTCCATACGTGTAATACCCAATCCAATCGCCTAAATTAACGTACTTAGCGGTGTCGTTTAAAGAGATTTCCATAGGTAAATGGCGGTGACCAAACACGAAATAATCGTAAGCTTTGGTTTCTAATTTACGTTTGCAATATTGCACGAGCCACTCGTTGTCTTCGCCTAGAAATTTAGCATCCTCGTCGCCAGAAATCAATTTGTTTTTAACCGACATGTACTGAGCCAATTTCACACCTAAGTCTGGATGTAACCAACGGAATAACCATTGAAAAAACGGACTTGTAAACACTTTTTTCATGCGTTTATAGCCTTTGTCTCCAGGGCCTAATCCGTCGCCGTGACCTATTAAGAATGTTTTATTGTTAAAGGTGAACTCCTTAGGTTTATGATAAACTGGGATATTAAGTTCTTTTTCGAAATAATCGTCCATCCATAAATCGTGATTACCCACGAAAAAGTAAACGGGAATTCCAGAATCGCGTATTTCGGCAAGTTTTCCTAAAGTTCTTACAAAGCCTTTTGGAACTACGGTTTTGTATTCGAACCAAAAGTCGAACAAATCGCCCAATAGAAATATAGCCGCTGCATCGTGCTTGATTTCGTCTAACCAAGCCACAAATTTTTTCTCACGAGGTAGTGAGACTTCGTGTGTTGGTGCGCCTAAATGATTGTCTGACGAGAAGTATATTTTTTTGCCTTCGGGAATTTGCATGCTGTAAATATAAAAATTGTTCTTGGTTTGGATCTGCGTTAAGGATAGAGCAATTGTTGGAGCTCTTTTAAATGCGTTTTTGCATTAAAAAATCGACTTGCGAAAGCCTGACCTGAAGCACAGCGAAAGGGAACGCCCTATAAATTATCGCTAGCGTACCATTCTGCAAAACTACTATCTGTTTCCTGTAATCTTAAAGAATGTAATGCAATGTGGCTTGGTAAATAAGTTTTTATTTTCGACGCAAAATCGATAACCATCATCTCGCTGGTTGGCTGGTAATCGACCAACAAGACGTTATGCCCGCGATCGCTCAATTCTTTTGCCAACTCCACGTGTGGTGTGTTTTTGTTAAAAACGGTTGCATGATCGAAAACATCGACAATTTCTGTTTTAACAATTTTCTTTAAATCGCCAAAATCGATAACCATTCCGTATTTTACATTGGTGTTGTCTGTAATGGGTTTGCCAATTACGGTTACCGAAAGTTTGTAACTGTGGCCGTGAACGTTTTTACATTTTCCGTCGTAGCCATAAAGGGCGTGTCCGGTTTCGAAAGTAAATTGTTTGGTAATTCGAATATTACTCATGATTTGATTTTTTAACAGTGCAAAGGTACCGAATTTGTAAAAGCAATTTGTTTTTAGATTACATTTGCACACTTTTTATACGAAAAACGAGTTAAGTTTTTAAAATATAGAGAGTTAACTAAAATGAGAATATTCCTTTAATGACTGCTCTTTTCGAAGATTTGGTCGTTGCTGAGCATCCGTTATACGAGAAGATTATAGATGATCTTCTGAATCAGCAATACAGTATTATTGATAATTTTTTTGATGAAAATGAAGTGTCACAACTTCGAGATTCTATACTCTTAAAATACGAAGCCGATGCTTTTAAGAAGGCCGCTATAGGTAATCGTTTAAATGAAACGGTTGAAAAAACAATTCGTGGTGATGTGATTTTATGGATAGATGAGCAGTGTGTAAATCCGGCTGAAACCCTGTTTTTTAATAAAATAAATGCGTTAGTATCTTACCTAAATAGAACGTGTTTTCTAGGGATTTTACATAAGGAATTTCATTATGCGATTTATCCGAAAGGCACGTTTTATAAGCGCCATTTAGATACGTTTCAGAACGACGACAGACGAAAATTATCGTTTGTTTGTTATTTAAATAACGAAGATTGGCAACCAGAAAATGGAGGAGAATTAGCGATTTACACCAATGAAAATGGTGTTGAGGTTGAAAAGAAAATCTATCCGTTACCTGGACGAGTTGTTATTTTTGAAAGTCAGATTTTGGAGCACGAAGTAAAACCTGTAAACACAAAACGATTGAGTATTACAGGCTGGTTAAAAACGCGATAATTTAACGACGTCCGCCTTTGTTTCGGTTATAAACGTAGATAATAACGAGTACGATAGCGAGTATAAGGAAAAGTCCGTTACCGCTTAAAAATTCTAAAATATTCATAAGTCTAGGTCTTGATTATTTTTTTTGTTGTAATAATACATGATGTAAGCTAAAATAACAAACACAACAAATGGAACCATAGAGCCAATAAATACGCCGATTTCGTAATTAGAATCGGGTGCGTTTTTAATCTTGTCTTCTATGTTTAAGTCTTGAATTAGCGCAATCATGTTTAATTGTGACTTGGAGTTTTATTCGTGCAGTAAATTTAGTTGATTTTTTATCAAAAATTTCTGTTTTATTTGGGCTATCTAAAATTTATTGTAAGAAGTGTTTCAAGGTTTGTAAATATTATTATTTAGTTACTAAAAACAACTGTCTAAATTTTATAATTAAAGGAATACCACGAGCGGCCATCCAAAGTGTGAAAGCTATAAAAATGGCGTATAGTTTATAGTTGTAATAATCGAATAGGAGTAGAGTTGGTAAGAATACCAGGAAGGTTGAGGCTAGAAGTACGTTTCTTAAGTATTTCATTTTTCCTAAACCTTTAAACATACCGTCGAAAATAAAAGCTAGTGCACACAAAGGTTGCATGGCTAAAACAATCCAAAACACATCATAAAAAGCTTCTAAAACTTCGGGTTGCTTTGTGAATACACGTCCGATAGGTTCGTAAAACAGCCACCCAATTCCAGCTAAAAGTATACCTGTTAAAATGCCCAGCACAATAAGTTTGTTACTTAGTCTTATTAATAAATCGGGACGTTTAGCACCGAATAGCTTTCCGGAAAGTATATTTCCTGCACTTGCAAATCCATCGATTAAAAAGGCGCCTAAAAACCAAATATTTATGGCTATTGTATAGGCTGCGATATAATTTTTACCGTAACTCGTAGCGTACGAACTTGCAAAATATAAGGCCGTGTTTAATGCTAGAGTTCGAATAAATAAATTGAGAATCATTAACAAGAACTTGTTGATTTCCTTATTGAAAGGTAGTGTGAGTTTTAAAGGGATATCTGTCTTTTTATATAAATAATACCCTGATAAAACAGCCATAATAAGTTGTGCGATAACACTTGCATAAGCTGCTCCTTTTATATGCATGGCAGGGATATAATCTGTGATGCCATATACCAATGCAAAATCTAAAAGAATATTTGATACGGAACCGATAATGGCAATAATCATGGGGTAATAGGTGTTTTGTAAACCGCGAAATGCTCCAAAAATCGCAAATGTAAAAAGCGTAAATGGAAAACCAAATACACGGATTTTATAATACTCTTGTGCATACTCTAAGATTAATCCAGAGGCATTATAGAGTTTAAAAATAGATGCTGCTAGTGGGTAAGTTACCAGTATAATAACAATGCTTAACGATGTGATTAAGAATATGGCTTGAGCCGGTAGATTTTTTACGTCGTCTAACTTATTCGCTCCAACAGATTGCGAAATGATAGATGAAATTGCACTACGGCTTTGTCCGAGTACCCAAATTAGCATGGAAATAAACGTTCCTACTATACCAACGGCGGCGAGTGCTTCTGTGGGGTGAATGTTTACATTTCCAATTATTGCGGTGTCGGTAATAGATAATATAGGTTCGCTAATACCCGCAATAATAGCAGGCACAGCAAGTGTATTAATGTGTTTTAAAGATATGGATTGATCCAAAGGTTTTGTTGGTGTTTATAAATTGTTTGGTAGTTGCGAAGGTCGGATTTTTTTTAGAAGTATTAATTATGAAGATCTGAATAATAGTGAAATTTTGAATGTGTTTTATTATTACATTTATAACCGTTTTTATCATTATAAGTTTTTATGAAAAATATTTTAGTTCCTGTAGGGCATTCAAAAAATATTGAAAGTCATTTACAGTATGCTGTAGATTTTGCTCATGCTTTTGGAGCACGTTTGTATGTTGTACAAGTGTACGGTATGCGAGTAAAATCTGGGACTTTAGGTAAAACAGATGATGTTTTGGAACGTGAGAGTTTATCTTATTTAAATAATTTATTGGATAAGATTGAGACGAAGGAGGTTGATATTGTCGTTAAGAGTTTTAAAGGCAAATTAATACCTACTTTAGAACTAATTTGTAAAACAGCTAATGTCGATTTAATGCTCGTGGAGCCGAGATCAAATGCTATTAAGGAGGCTGTTTTTTTAGGAAAAATATCTGGCAAAATTATTAAGAAAACTAATATTCCGTCGTTAATTGTACCAGAGAGTTATGTGTTTAAGCCTATGACCAATGTATTAGTTGCTGTAAAATCGGCTATTATAAAAAAAGAACAAGCGTTGGTGCCTTTAAAACAAATTCAAAATCAGTTTAAAGCTGTGGTCAATTTATTATTAGTAAAAACACCATTTTATAAAGAAGGAGATTTTAAGGTACATAGTTCCTTGTCGTCACTAATAACCGAAACTGTTTTTACAGAAAACCCGACCACGTTTCATGGTGTTTTACAACACTGTAATTCGCATGAACCGGACTTACTTTGTGTATTTAGACGAAAGCGCGGATTTTTTGCTAAAATGTGGGAAAAAAATGTAATTTTGAAAAAGGATTTTTATAGCCCATTTCCAGTATTGGTTTTAAAGGGCGTAAAATAAATTATAATGGGGATGTAGCTCAGTTGGCTAGAGTGCTTGACTGGCAGTCAAGAGGTCGTGGGTTCGAATCCCATCTTCTCCACTAGTGTTAATAAGGGTTTCGAGCAATCGGAGCCTTTTTTTTGTGAATTACTTGTTCTACGTTGTCAAAATATAAATCCCAAATAATTGAGAAGCAATATTATTAAAATCTACCATTTTGTATAACTCAAGTAATAATCCTTTTTGCTTGGTGTTTCTTCAATTGGAATAATTATACAATTAAATCTCGTATTATACCATAATCTTTTCAAAGAGGATTATAATGTAGTTTATTATCACGTGTACCTTAGGTTACAACTTAGATAAATGTAAACAATAAGTAGAATTAAGCCTTTATTTTTGCAAGTATAGTTAAAGCGATTAATGATAATGTAATTAAATTATTCTTAAATTTTTGGATATTTTATGAAGTATTTTTATTAGTAACAAGTGTTGTTTGTCGAATATGTAAATATTGATTTGTTTTTTATTTAAGAAAATTTTAACTTTAAGAAGATCTCCCAAATCAACCTACTATGAAATATGCTTTACTATTACTATTTCCGATAATATTTTATTTTCCCAAGGACGAAGAATCCATTTATAATGAAACGTTCTGTTCAGGTGCCACCTTAGATATTTCCTCTAAAAATGCTTTAAATTCTATGCGTGTTGCTGATTCTTTATTTATGTACTCCGAGAGTACTCAAGATAAAATGTATGCGTTAATGCTTAAGAGTGTTATTTTAGAACAGGAAGAGAAAAGAGGGGCTTCCATAGATTTTGCGTTAAAATCTTTAGAATTGGCTAAACTCAAAAATAATTATTGTTTACAATCAAGAATTTATACCTTTTTATCTAGACAATACAGAAGTGTAGGATTTGTAGATAAAGGTAAATATTTAATCGCAGAAAGTTTTGTTGCAAGTTCGAAGATAAAGAATAAGGAACATGCCATAAAATATATTACGATGGCTAATCTTGAGTTGCTAGAATATAGTATTGAAGCTAAAGAATGTACGGGCGCTGTCGAGTATTTAAAATCTGCCATTGTAGTATTTAGCAAGGAGAAAGATGAAAATATAAAGTATTTTGATTTAGCTCACTGCGAAGAAAAATTAGCAAGATGTTTCATTATTTTGGAGGATAATAATTCTGCGCTTAATCATTATTCTAAAGCAAAATCGTTTATTGAACGTACTACACTGGCAGAACCTTTATTGGAATCTAGTATATATAATGGGATGCTTGGGGTCTATTTAGAGCAGAAGCAGTTAGACAGTTCCAAGGTTTATGTCGAGAAAAGTTTACGGATGGTTGCCAAAAAATATAATAATATTATAAAAGAAGAAGTTTATAAAAACATTACAGAATATTATCAGCAGATTAAAATTGCTGATAGCTTTAAATTGTATAGTTATAAATATATAGCCGTTATTAGACAGAATAAGAATTATTCAAGACGTCTAATAAATAAAGCATCTAATGAATTTAAAAAGTTACCGAAGGATATTCGCATTCACGAACCTTCTAGTTCTAGTAATGTTATATTTTCTATATTTTTTATATTAATACCTTCCTTTTGTGCTTATTATAATAGGAAAAAAGTGTTTAAGTATGTAAATGGAGTATTTAATAGTAAAGCAAAAAAAGTTTCAGGTGTCACGTGTACAATTAAAACAGAAAAAATACTTATAGAAAAACTAGAAGATTTCGAAGCTTCGAATCGTTTTTTAGATAAAAACATGTCTTTAGCTATTTTAGTTGCGCAGCTTAATTCAAATACAAAATACCTTAGGCAAGTGCTTAAAGATCAAAAAGGTTTAGATTTTAATACTTATATAAATAGATTACGAATTATGTATATAGTAAACAAGTTAAATACCAATTCCGATTATTTAAATTATAAAATAAGTTACTTGGCGAAAGAGTGTGGTTTTTCATCACATAGTAAATTTTCTACCAATTTTAAGAAATTCACTAAATATTCGCCTTCATATTATATCAACAATTTGAAAAATAAAATAAATTAATTTCGTTAACTTATTAGATTTAGATTAAAAAAAAGCTATAATAAGTACGTTGTTTTTTCCCTATAGTTATTTTCTGTTCTATTATTTTTTAGGACCAGTATTTCTAAAAAAAACAAGAATATTTAGTTGTCTTTATAGGCTTGTAAAGCAAGGTGTTTTATGTTGTGTTTCCTCTTCGGATGTCTAAATAAATTAGAGAATGTTATAATCGATTCAATTTTCCTAGAAAGAAAATGAATCGATTTTTTTTATGCTGTGTAAGAAAAAATTATTCGAATTCATAATTCCTTTTTAGAAATCTTATACTTTTTTATTTTCAATATTCTTTTGTTATTTAATCTATTTCTTAATAGACCAGTTTTTTAACACGTCGTGTTGAATCAGTCTGTTTTATTCTTGAATCGTTTTTTCGGTGCTCTTTTTCATGGTTATAAATTGAGTATTAGCTTTTAAATTCTTAAAAACATACTAATTTCTTGTGTTTTAACTTATTGATTATTAATGTTTTATTTTTTTAATCCTATCTGTTTTCGGGAAAATAGCTAAACGTTTAATTCTTAGCACAATATTTTAATAATACATTGTAGATACGGTTTTTACGCTTAGTAAAATGTGTTTAATAGCTTTTAATCTATTAAATATATCTTCTTTTTCAACGAAGAACCTGTAAAAGCAATACGTTAAAATAACTCAGATTTTATGAAAAAAATTTTACTATTACTCATTTTATTTATGGCTCATGTTACCTACTCTCAAGTAGGGATTGGTACAGATATGCCAAATTCGTCGACGCAGTTAGAAATTGTATCTAGTGATAAGGGGGTTTTAATACCACAAATACCTTTAACTAGTCTAACAGATCAAACTACTATTTCTGCAGGAAATATTGAAAGTTTGTTGGTTTATAATACAAATACATCCACAGGAATAAGTCCAGGGTATTATTATTGGTATCAAGATCGTTGGGTGAAATTCCTAGGAAAGCAGGATTTACCAGATAACATTGTTTATTGGGATGTAGTTAATAATCAGTATTCTTATATTGATGAGAATGGAGATGTCCAGATTATAACAAATAATAATGTGGAAACATTAACATTTCTTAGTCTTAACCAAGATGGAAAATCTTTAGAGTATAAAGATGAAAATGGAGATGTTACTGCGTTAGATATGACTAATCTAGTTAAGAACCTAGAAACCATTACAACTATAGTTGATAATGGAGATGGTACAATAACTTATTTTAATGAAAACAATGATCAAATAATTATTGATTTAGCCAGTGGCCCTGCAGGATCAGATGGTATAGGAATTACTTCTACTACAGATAATGGAGACGGCACATTCACAATTACATATTCAGATGGATCTACATTTACAACTTCAGATTTAACAGGCGAGCAAGGAATTGCTGGTTCTGCTGGCTCTTCAGCCTATGAAATAGCCGTAGCCGGTGGATTTACGGGAACGGAAGCGGATTGGTTAGCGTCACTAAACGGTGCAGATGGAACAAATGGAATAGATGGAACGGATGGGGCTTCAGCCTATGAGATTGCAGTAGCAGGTGGATTTACGGGAACAGAAACAGCTTGGCTAGCATCACTAAACGGAGCTGATGGTGCTGATGGAGCAGATGGAAGTAATGGAGTAGACGGAACAGATGGATCTTCCGCATTTGAGATTGCAGTAGCCGGTGGATTTACAGGTACAGAAGCAGATTGGTTAGCGTCATTAAACGGAGCTGATGGAACAGATGGGTCTTCAGCCTATGAAATTGCAGTAGCCGGAGGATTTACAGGAACGGAAGCAGTTTGGTTAGCGTCACTAAACGGAGCTGATGGAGCAGACGGAAGTAATGGTAATGATGGAAACGATGGTTCAGACGGTTCTTCAGCATATGAGATTGCAGTAGCTGGTGGATTTTTAGGAACGGAAGCGGATTGGTTAGCGTCATTAAACGGTGCTGATGGTGCCGATGGAAGTAACGGTACTGATGGAAATGATGGTTCAGATGGCTCTTCAGCATTTGAGATTGCAGTAGCCGGTGGATTTACAGGAACAGAAGCGGATTGGTTAGCATCATTAAACGGAGCAGATGGTACTAATGGAAACGATGGTTCAGATGGCTCTTCGGCATATGAGATTGCAGTAGCCGGTGGATTTACAGGTACAGAAGCAGATTGGTTAGCGTCATTAAACGGAGCTGATGGAACAGATGGGTCTTCAGCCTATGAAATTGCAGTAGCTGGAGGATTTACAGGAACAGAAACAGCTTGGTTGGCATCACTAAACGGTGTTGATGGAGTAGATGGTGCTGATGGAACAAATGGAATAGATGGAACGGATGGATCTTCCGCATTTGAGATTGCAGTAGCCGGAGGGTTTACAGGAACAGAAGCGGATTGGTTAGCATCATTAAACGGAGCAGATGGTGCCGATGGAAGTAACGGTACTGATGGAAACGATGGTTCAGATGGCTCTTCGGCATATGAGATTGCAGTAGCTGGTGGATTTACGGGAACCGAAACAGCTTGGTTAGCATCATTAAACGGAGTTGACGGAGCAGACGGGAACGATGGAACAGACGGTTCTTCAGCCTATGAAATAGCAGTTGCTGGAGGATTTACGGGAACAGAAGCAGATTGGTTAGCGTCATTAAGCGGTGTTGACGGAGTAGATGGCTCTTCAGCCTATGAGATTGCAGTAGCTGGAGGATTTACAGGAACTGAAGCGGATTGGTTAACTTCATTAAATGGAGTTGACGGAGCAGATGGTTCTGATGGAACAAATGGAATAGATGGAACGGATGGATCTTCAGCCTATGAGATTGCAGTAGCCGGTGGATTTACAGGAACAGAAGCGGATTGGTTAGCGTCACTAAACGGTGCTGATGGAGCAGACGGAAGTAATGGTACAGATGGAAACGATGGTTCAGACGGGGCTTCAGCATTTGAGATTGCAGTAGCCGGTGGATTTACAGGAACAGAAGCGGATTGGTTAGCATCATTAAACGGAGCAGATGGTACTAATGGAAACGATGGATCAGACGGTTCTTCAGCTTTTGAGATTGCAGTAGCCGGAGGATTTACAGGAACAGAAGCAGTTTGGTTAGCGTCACTAAACGGTGCTGATGGAGTAGACGGGAACGATGGAACAGACGGTTCTTCAGCATTTGAAATAGCAGTAGCCGGAGGATTTACGGGAACGGAAGCAGCTTGGTTAGCGTCATTAAATGGTGCTGATGGAGCAGATGGAAGTAATGGTACTGATGGAAACGATGGTTCAGACGGAGCTTCAGCCTATGAGATTGCAGTAGCCGGAGGATTTACAGGAACGGAAGCAGCTTGGTTGGAGTCACTAAACGGAGCTGATGGAGCAGATGGCTCTTCAGCCTATGAAATAGCCGTAGCAGGAGGATTCACAGGAACGGAAGCAGTTTGGTTAGCGTCACTAAACGGTGCTGATGGAGCAGACGGAAGTAATGGTACTGATGGAAACGATGGTTCAGACGGAGCTTCAGCCTATGAGATTGCAGTAGCAGGTGGATTTACGGGAACAGAAACAGCTTGGCTAGCATCACTAAACGGAGCTGATGGTGCTGATGGAGCAGATGGAAGTAACGGTACTGATGGTTCTTCAGCCTATGAAATAGCAGTAGCTGGTGGATTTACAGGAACAGAAACAGCTTGGTTAGCATCATTAAACGGAGTTGACGGAGCAGACGGGAACGATGGAACAGACGGTTCTTCAGCTTTTGAGATTGCAGTAGCCGGAGGATTTACAGGAACAGAATCAGATTGGTTGGCGTCATTAAACGGTGCAGATGGTGCCGATGGAACCAACGGTACTGATGGAATAGATGGAACGGATGGTTCTTCAGCCTATGAAATAGCAGTAGCCGGAGGATTCACAGGAACGGAATCAGATTGGTTAGCATCACTAAACGGTGCTGATGGAGCAGATGGCTCTTCAGCCTATGAAATAGCCGTAGCAGGAGGATTCACAGGAACGGAAGCAGTTTGGTTAGCGTCACTAAACGGAGCTGATGGAGCAGACGGAAGTAATGGTACTGATGGAAACGATGGTTCAGACGGAGCTTCAGCCTATGAGATTGCAGTAGCA